>DAOWHR010000223.1 GCA_030641315.1 Anaerohalosphaeraceae bacterium
AACCGTTTCGAGCATTTGCTTTTTTGAGTTTATTGTTTGTTTAGGATTTAGAATTTAGTGTTTAGGGTTTGGGCAACACGTCCGCCATCGCAGGGATCTTTGAGGATATACGGTAGATGCCCGTTGGATAGCCAGGAACCCGTAAATTAAAGTTTTACACAGCACTAGGGCCTGATATTGAGCAGTGGATCAAAGAAAAGGTCGCAGCAGCACCTCCACCAGTTCCATTGGCAGCCCCATTACATTTGTAAATGATCCTTCTATGCGTTCCACAAACTCGTCACCGGTTTCCTGAATGCCATAGGCGCCTGCTTTACCTTTCCATCCGCCTGATTTGATGTGATCGGCTATCTGCTGATCGGTTAGTTGTCGGGGATAGACAGTAGTTGTCGCGGCATGAATTATCTCCGTGTTGTCTGCGATACGGACCAGAGCGAGACCTGTGATAACCAGATGCGGCTGGCTAAAGAGGCTTCGGGTAATAGCTTCGGCATGGACCGCGTCGCGAGGCTTGCCTATGACATGGCCGTTGAGGTCAACTATGGTGTCAGCGCCCATTACAAGCTGATCGGGGTACTTGCTGGCTATGGCAGTTGCTTTTGCCAGTGCCAACTGCATCGTGTGCTCGCAAGATGTAATGCCCTCTGTTGAGAATGCTGATTCGTCAACCTCTGATGGTATTGTCTCAAAGCGGTAGCCTGCACCGTTCAGCAGGTCCTTACGCCGCGGTGATGCTGAGGCAAGTATGAATTGTGTGCTCATATTAGTCATCTCGATAGCGATATTCTGTAAGTGATCTTTTTGCAGAAATTTATATACTCGTCTTCAATCCGTGCAATGTCGTTTGTGATGTAATACCTGAACAGTTTTGGGGAGACGTACCTGTTCCAGTATGTTGTTATCGGAATGTTGCGATCCCCTGCCAATTCTTTCTGTTTGTCGTTAAGAGGCCATTTACCATCGACAGCGTCAAGCAGCATCGTGTGGTATCTTTGCAGCCTTTTGCCGTACTCGTCTTCGCGTAGGAACCGTACCAGGGCGTATGATTGGCAGTAGAACGCCAGAACAGAGTCATGGTCATACTCAGAAACGATTTCACCGGGATTCAGGCTGATAAGTTCCTTCAGGGGTATCATGTTGTTGCGGATAAGTGTTTTTTTCAGTGAAGCAAGACGACTTAAGTTCCGCTCAGGAAAAAATACGAACTGGTTATTCTGTTTATCCCCATTTTCAAACAGCGTTGCGATCCCCTCGTCAAGCCATGAAGGCAGGCGAAATGTGAAATGCCTGCTGTTGAACTGGTGCCAGCCTTCGTGCCCCAGAACCGAAAATGTCCTTGTTCGACCGATATTATATGTGACGCATGCCCCGTTAAGGTAGTAGGCCCCTTTGGGTATCTTCAGATACAATGGCGCGTTTTTGCCCGCCGCTTCAGTTGTGTATTTCTCCCACTGCCCCCTCGTATCAAAAAGATAGATCACAAACGGCGTTTGAGTTTGGATTGGCTTGGACAGTTGGCTTTGATATCCCTTGTATGCCGCTTCCATATAAGCCGGAACCTGTCGAAGCATTAATGGATCAAGCAAAGTCGTATGAATTTTATAATGCGCGGTGTTGATGGTCAGGCCCTGGGCGTAACGGTTTGTCCATTTTTCCGTAGATACCACGGCCGGAACATCTTCAAGGTACTTCGCCATGCCTGCAGGAGAGGATAGTTTTGCACCTGATGTCGAAGGCTGGATTTGTTTCTGGGTGTTGCAGCCGGTAATGTGTACCAACGCGATCACGGTCAGCATTATTATTGTCGAAATCCTGATCATGCGATCATTCTATCTCCGTCCATTTTGCCGAGAACACAGTTGCGTCAAACAGGTATACTTCTGTCTGACGGTCCTTCCATGCGTCCGGGGCAAGGCCGGCTTTGTGTGAGCAGCAGTAAGATAGAAACTGTTCGGCGTCCCAGCCGGTCTCTGTGGCGACCTGCGGCAGGAAGCAGCCCGAGTTATGCCCGTTGATGATATATATGCCGTCCCTTCCGAGACGCAGCGACAGGGGGTTATCTGTTTTTCTAAGCGGCGAAAGAACGCTTATCTCAATTTCAAGTTGTTCCAGCTCGTCAGCAGTTATAGGGTTTGCGAAAAATCTTGAATCACGAGTTGATGACGCTCCTGCCATTTCAGTAATAAGATTTATCAGCGGCTTGTCCGATGTGAACTGACCTATGCAGCCCCTAAGATCGTCATTGTTCTTAAGAGTTACAAAACAGCCGCATTTAGCGAGAAGTTCATTGTCATCCGTGGTTGTTTCGCTGAAAGCTGCACCGGCCACAGAAGCGGCTACACTTGCCTTTGCTCTTTGTAATAGAATGTTCTGCTGCAGGCTGTTCATTTATTGTCCCGTAAAATGATGGCTCAGCGTCTTCATGGCCAAAACGATCAGAGCCAGAAGGATTATCACGATCACTGACGCGAGGTTGAAATATTTCTCAATAAACTTTTTGGCCCGTTCGCCTAAGTAATAGAAAAGAAGAGCTTCAGAACCGAAGCGTATCGTTCTAAAGATTATGCTGATACCGATAAACTTCAGGATCGAAACTTCAGCCATACCGCCAAGCCAGCTAAACAGCATATAAGGAACCGGGGTCAATGCCGATATCGCGATTGCCCAGAAGTCGTATTTCGTATAAAGGTCAAGGGCAAGGTGAACTTTTTCGCCAAGATTGATCGGGCCTAACGATATATTTTCGAACATTGCGACAACGTTTTCACCCCCTATTGCCAGACCCAACGCAAAGGCAATTGTTCCTCCAAGCACGGAAAACACCGAGCATGTCAGACCGTAACGCAGGGATCTTTTCGGTTTACCAAGGCACATCCCGATAACCAGAACATCGGCAGGAATAGGTACGCAGATCGGTTCGGTAACAGCAAGAATTATCAATGCCAGCATTCCATACGATGTATCGGCCCAGTGCAGAACCCAGTTATACAGCCTGCGGTGTAGATGCCATGAAGCAATTTTATTGTTTTCAGTGTCGGCCATGTCGATGGTCCAAAGCTAAATATGGTTGAAAATTTATGTGGCAAATAAGAACTCTATTTGCTAAAGTCACTAGCATACAATCATTTAGCAATAAAGTCAACATGCTGCCTTTTCAGAGATATCTGTTTTTATGCAGCATAGAATTATCGTAATACTTTAGCCAAGTGTCAGATACGACTTGTCATTCCAGCGAAGGCTGGAATCCAGTGTATAATAACTTCCGCCGCAGGCGGTATCCGGTTATTTAACATTTGGCTAAAATGTTACGAATTATTGAGGATTTGAAATGGTATTGGAGCAATTTACTGTTGTCGGTGACAGCTTGCTTGTCCGGGCGCCAGCCAAGATCAATCTTGGTCTGCTCATCGCTGGAAAGCGTGACGATGGTTTTCATAACATTGAAACGATCATGGCTAAGGTCGACTGGTACGATGAATTATTGATCGAACATAATACCTCTGGCGGCATTGAATTGATCTGCGATGGCCTATACTGGGCGCCGGATGGGCCGGCCAATCTCGTATGGCGTGCAGCCGAAATGCTGTTGGACCATGCAGGCTCCAATTCTGGAGTTAGGATCACGCTGACAAAGAACATTCCCGTAGGAGCCGGTCTTGGCGGCGGCAGCAGTGACGCTGCTGCCGCGCTTTTGGGAATAAACAAATTTCTTGATCTTGGGGTAGAACTCGACAAACTAGCAGAGATCGCTGGCAGACTGGGAAGTGACATTCCTTTCTTTCTGGGTGAACAGGCAGCGTTTTGTCGTGGTCGAGGTGAGGAAATCTTTAATTTTAATAAAAAAACTGAATTTTCTATAGTTTTATTCCTTCCTGATGTAAGTGTCCCTACAAAAGAGGTTTATGGGAATTATGTGCATGACGAAAAAGTCTATTTGAATCTACATTTGGCTTTAGAGCACCACGTTCTCCAAAATAGGATTGATTTAGATCGGTTGATGTGTGAAAATATGCTTGCGTGTAGTTGTTTTGAATTGCATCCTGAGCTGGCACAATTGTCAGACCGTATTGAGGCTCTGGGCTACGCAGACGTATTCCTTAGCGGCAGCGGCTCGACGATGTACAGCGTAATAGGAGATGCCATTGATATCGAAGGGTTCAGATCGGCGCTGACAGATCGTGTCGATTGCGAGTTTAGGATAGTCAACAGCAATAGATGGTAATAATTACGCGAGGCAAGTATCATGGAAATCACCGAAGTCAGAGTGAAGTTGGTTGCCAACAAAGATGACAGGCTAAAGGGGTTTTGTTCGATGACGCTGGATAACGATTTTGTTGTTCGCGACATCAAGGTTATCGAAGGGACAAATGGTCTTTTCGTGGCCATGCCATCACGGAAGATGAGCGATCATTGCAGACAGTGCGGCGGAAAGAATCATCTGAGGGCACATTTCTGTAACAATTGCGGCACCAAACTTGGAGAAGAAAGGGTTAAGCAGGACATGAAGGGAAGGATGAAACTTCATGCTGACATTGCTCACCCGATCAAT
>DAOWHR010000468.1 GCA_030641315.1 Anaerohalosphaeraceae bacterium
AATCTCGACTGAACCACCATTCGTTTTCGTTGCCAGGCGACTTAGAAAACATCAGGAGAAAATTTTCAATTGGTTTTTGTGTTGATTCATCCAGCACACTGACCTCCACAACACAACCGGTTTCAAGCTGAATAACCACGTTGTTGCGGGCTTCGCTGTCTGCGGCGTTTATTACGATGGTTTTATCAACCCATGGCTTTGAAAAATCGGTATTAAATACGATGACAAAATGGTTTCTTTGTGGTACATTCTCAAACAGAAATCCCCCGTTTTTGTCAGTTATACTGTTCATGGTAGCATATTCATTCCTGGATTTTTTATCCTGATGATCTGGTTTGATTACCACAACCATATCAGCAACGCCTTTTCCCTCCTCGTCAACAACTTTCCCTTGAACAGCAACCGATTTTGGGGCGGTCAAACAAATATCTTCGCGACCGGCTTCAAAACCGCAACTGCTCGTACGATGAGGAGTAAATTTGTATGTCGTCTTTTCCCCGGCAAGAGTAACGAGAAAATCTGAACGAACATCGGCACCAAAGCAGCTCCATTGAAAACGCCCATCCTTACCAGTGCTTGTTGTCATCCATTCGGCAGGACCAATTACCGGCCTTTGCTCAAGCCTTCGCATTTTGCTGATTTTAGGTTGTGCCTCCACAGAAGCGTTAACTACGGGTTGCCCTTTGACATCGACCAAACGACCGACGAATTTCACAGGCTTATCAAGAACGATATTGATGTTGGCAGCGGCAATATCGTTGTACGGAAGCATATCCCAGCCAATCGCGTATCCGACCTTGTGAGCAACTATCATCACCCGGCGGGCACTTTTGTAATCTAGCTCCAGGACAACCTTCCCATCTGCATTTGTTTTTTGGGTATCGCACAGCATACGTGGCTTTTCTGTGCGAGTTAGCCTGTCGTACTCTGATTCATAGGCAGCAACTTCCGCATCTGAAACTGGGGCCGCATGAATATCGACAATAGTAACTGTACACGATAATTTCACACCAAAGGCCATCGATGGAAGAAAAAAGAGTATCGAAATGAAGCAAAGCCGTGTAATCCTTTTCAACATAACAATACGCTCCTTTTTACCGGGTTTTACTTCAGTTTGCCTTCAAGTTCGTCAATAGAAAAACCTTCGGCTACGACCTTATGCTCGACATCGGTCAATATCAGCCATGGCAGGCCCCCAATGCCCATTTTGAATTTTATATCTGCCGCATTTTCGGCAATCACACCGCACGGATACGCAATATTATTTTCCTGCAGCCATGTCTCCAACTTTTCTTTTTCGACAGGGGAGGTGTTTACTAGAATAACAGTAACGCCTTTTTCTTTCAGCAGGCCTGCTTTGGCATTGAACTTTTTGATAAAATGCCGACTGGGACGCTGTTTCATATCCCAGGCGAAAATAATGACCTTGCCCGCGTCTTTTGGGACATCCACACCGCACGGTGCCAAATCAGGTAGTGCTTTACCGACAAGCGATGCCGGTTTCCGCGGCACAAACCGCTGGCTTGTGCCCTGACTCGTAACAATAACCCTGATATTTTCCGCTCCGCCTTCGGTGCGAACATGGCCGTACTGGTAATCCTGGCCATTACGATAGTTGGCGCTGAGACTGATTTCGCCCGCACAGATTTTTTCCAGTACGAACTTGCCCTCCTTATCCGTTTTCGTATTTATATTCGGCTGGCCATTTCCGTAGCAACGCACTTGAACATCCGCCATACCCTCGCCCTCAACATCCAGAACCTGCCCCGTCACTTTCAGGTCAGCCACCCGCAGAATGATATCGTCAACAACTGCCTGCGACACACCCGAAGCAGGTTGAACCTCTTTCTGGCCGGTGCCGTAACCATCGGCTTTTGTGATATTGACAGAATATCGCTGGCCAGACGCAAGGGCACTAAACTCATACTCCCCATTGTCATCCGTTGCAATTTCCCTTCCGATAGAACTGCTGAAACGCGAGCCATGAAAATACAGCCTTGCTGTTGCTCCGACAATCGGTTTGTCGTCCGGGTCAACAACTTTACCCTTGGCGGTAATCCCTTTTTCGAGTTTGATGGCCGCTTCTTTTGCGTCCTCGGCGATCTGTATAACACCTGCAAGATTCTTTTCCACATGGCTCGCGGTCAGGAAAAATTCACCTTCTGCAAAGCCCGACCTTCCGGGGTCCCAGGCCATCGAGAATTGTCCCTTCTCATCGGATTTAATGCCGTCTCTATTCGAGCCACCACCAGGTACGATACGAATGACAGCCCCTTCAACCGGTTTGCCCTGCGGATCGGTCACCAGCCCGGTGATCTTTGGCTGACTGCCGAACTCAACTGTCAACGTTGCCGTTTTACCGTTGTCAACAACTACTGTGCCGGCATCTCTGGAGGCACGATAACCCTGCTTATAGACACTGATACTGTAAGTGCCCGGCATAACCTGTTTATTACCGATACCGTTGTTGTCAGTTGAAAAGCTCTGATTTTGCCGCGTCTGCTCTTCTCTAAAATTGACAGTGGTCCCGGCAACCGCTTTTTTGGTTTCACTGTCAATCACCTTAACTTCCAGCGTGCCGCCCTTGATCAGTTCGATTTTCACTTCAGCATCCGTATCGCCCGCGACAGTCACGCTTGCCGGCTCGGCGATCCAGTTGTCATCCAGAATTTGTACTTTGTAGTCGCCCGGTGACAGGTCCTCAAACTCAAAAATGCCATCGTCCCCGGATTTCACGGGATTATTGATTAGATTGATCGGCAGATTTGCTTCCATAATCATAAGAGAAACACCGCCAACAGGTTTCTGCCCCTCTTTGGTCACTACCGTTCCTGACACCTTGCACGCACCCTGCATCGTCAGCACAATATCCGTCTGCCCGGCTTTATAGGTCAAGCCTGCCTCAGGATTCATCGCCGCATCCAGCGTATGTAAAGTTCCTTTGCCGGATTTTTTAACCAGAAATTCCGCGGTTGCGTCTTTGGGTAAATTATTAAATTCAAACCGTCCGTCCGAACTGGTCTTCGTAACGAATGCTTCAACCGGCTCAACACCAAACATAAATTGGTCCTGCCTGCCTGCGATCGACAATATGATCAACCGTACCTCAGCATCGGCAATAGCAGTCCCGTCCGGATCCCTCACAAAGCCGATCATCATCTTTGGTTCGCCTAATGTTATCTGCCATGTTGCCGAATTGACAGAGATCGCGCAGGCCCATCCGCAGGCCAGTTCTTCTTTCTGCGCAAGACAGCAGTAAATGGAATTGCCGCTGGCCTCCGGTACATTAACCTCAAAAGCAAATTTACCGCTGGCATCGGATTTTACTTTCGACAGTGGTTTAACCTGATAGCCGAAGGCAGCCTGATCAATTGTGACCATATACAAAACCAGCGAAGCGTCCTCGATTGCCGCCCCGTCCGAGTCGATTACTGTTCCCGTGAAGTCCGTCTTATTGGTCTCTTCAGAAAATACCACGCTCGACAAAATCAGAACGCACAAACTCATTACCGAAATCCATTTTCCGCGCATAACAATTCCTCTCACTTTCCCGCATCTGAGAACATGAAATAATGCCCCTACTTCTTTTTCCTTAGTGTAGACAAAACTGCAATTACGATCACGACAAGAATAATAATCGCCACAGGCAGCAGGTTAGTATCTTTCTTTTGGATTGTCTCATCCTTAGGTTCGCCAGCCGCTTCTTCCAGAGATTGATCTTTGTCAACCAAATCAGCGCCGACGAGTTGAATTTTGTCTTTACCACTCAAATCGAGCTTCTGTCCCTGGCGAACTTGATCGACCTGAGATACGCTCAGGGCAAAATCAAACACACGAACCTCATCAATCAGACCTTTAAAATGGCGCCCGCCTGTGGGGTCTCTGCCCAAATTAAGAGGACCGTCAAATACTTCTATTTGATGCGGAATACGATGCTCAGAATGTTCTAATTTACCGTCCCTGGCCAAATATAAGACGCCCTTGTGCGGCTGCACGGTCAGGGCAACAAATACCCACGAGCCGTCCATAGGCATACTAAAACCGCTCTCCCAATCGTAATTTTTATTCGTACGGTTCCAGTGATACCGCAAACGACTTCCAAGCAAGTTAATCCCTGCAACAGTTTTATCCGCACGGCAAAAAACAATACCCGGAATTTGGGCATTTTGCTGATCAGCCCGAACCCATGCACAAATGGTCATCGAGTCCGTCTTCATATTCAAAGCCGGAATTTCAACGAAATCATCTTTCCCGTTAAGCTTAATCGCCTTACCTTTATGTCCGTCTTCCCATTTTGCTTTTCCGATAACCGCACCGTTTCGCGTCCCTGCAAGGTCGTCAGCCGTTTCGTCTAACGACCAATAACCCACAAGAGAACCACTCGTTGTAAATGACGAAAGCCCGCCAGTTTCAACAACGCCGTCTTTAGTCACTTCATCAACACGCCACAGGTATTTTTCCCCCGCTGACAAACCGGAAACCGTCGCTTCAGGCATACCCTTGATGCGTCCAAGAAGTTGTAGTGTTTCCTTACTTTCTCCAACATAAACATCATGTGCCGCGGCGTCCCGGCCCGCCGTCCACGATAAAAGCATCGCTTCACAATAGGCTGCATCTGAACCGTCGCTTGGTTTGAGATTGCACGCCGCCGCCCCCAATGGTCCATAGAAACGAACTTCGCTTAGACCGACTTGTTTGCTCTTGGGATCAAAGGGATTCAGGTTCTCAAAACGAACTTTTGAAGCCGTTACGGGCTTGAAAATCAGTACTGTCGGCTCATCATAATCATCAGAGCCTTCACCTTCCTGCAATTTGGTATCTGTCAGAATCGTCTTCCAGCCGTTCTGTTCGGTCCAGACGGAAACGTCCATTTTGCCAATGCCCTGATCGGTGCACCCGGGCTTGTTGTAGTTCCATATCACAATTGACTCTAGATTATCTTCATTCGGCAGAGTAAACACCAAACCGTTACCAACCTGATCGACATCGATAGCATACATTCCGTCATCCGACGTGGAATGTTCCAACAGTCGATCTGAATCACGATTAGCAAGGCCGATCCCGAGCAATCTATCCGCAGAATAATTCGAGTCACCGAAATCGGCGCTGATATTGGTGATCAACGGCCCGACTGAGGGCACGGAACGTTTTTGCGGCTTTATGATGAATTTATGCTTACGGACGTCAAATGGTGCATTGATCACAACACTTACATAGAACGGACGTTCAATATTTTTTGGCTCCGGCCACCGGAGCGAACAGGTGCCGCCTCAGCCATACTCCAATGCGAAAGTGCGATCATACTCGCCGGTTTTGTTTCGGATATGAACTTTTGGTGCTTCAGCTCTGCTGCCAACTTTCGTCAGCGAAATACGTTCACCGGATTTACCGACTAATCCCTGATTAAAGGAATAGACATCGTTTCTGAAACTGGTATCCAGCTTTGAAATGATCGGTTCTCCGATATTCAGGCTTGCGTTCGCCGATTCCGAAACCATAAAACTATGCGTATTTGGAAACCCGCTTCCCTTTAGTTGCCACTTGGCGCCTTTATCATCTTTTCGTGCGATCTCCCATGAAGAAATGCGGTACTTACCCTCCGGCAATGTAACCTTACCGTTTTCAACGGTTCGTTTGAACATTCCGTTCATCCCGCCCGCCGAGATGGATGTTATGGCCTCCGGCATCGTCACAGTTCCGTAAGCGACGTCCGGAGCAGGTGCTATATCCAGAAATGCACCGTCCTGCGCGATGCTGAGCCGGTAAAGTTTACCGTCAAGCTCAAGAAAATTACCTACATAACCTTGATGTGTTTTCTGTTCCGGACCGGTCAGAATTCTGTCGCTATTGAAATTCTCCGACATATCGTTAAACGTTCCGTTGCAGTTGTAATCAACCAGCACACACCGAGTTTCCTTGTCGCCGATCATAACCTTTCCTTCATACCAGCAGCCGGTATAAGCGTAAAGGTATGTGCTTTGTTTGTTGTAGCTGTAGAACCTCAGATTAAGGTGATAGGTGATCGGGCCGTCCTCGCCTTCGAAATACACAGGAACCAGACCAAACTCAACTTCATACTGATTCGTCTGGCGTCCCTCTAGCTTTTCCTCATCGTCAAGCCTTCCATCGCCATCCGAATCAATGTAGAGAACATCATACAGGCCGTATTTGTTTTTTTTATCCAGCATGATCCAGCGAAAACCTGTATTGTCCATTTTGGTTTTCCATTGGACAAAGATCGGGTCAGGTTGTCCGGCTTTAGGTACTTTATTATTACCGGGTGATTCTTTTGCGGGCCGAATAAGCTGCGAACTGCCGCCGACAATATCACGAGCACGGTCCGATGTCCGGTATTGAAGCCACTGGACATCTGCCCAAAGAAGTGATTGAAGCAGCAATAAAAACGTAACTGCTATCGGTGCCCTGAAATTTCTCATTCCATAGTCCTTCCTGCTTAAACGGCTAATATAGTGATGCCTCTACGATATATCCATTTTCTCTTGTAATATATACTTAGACGCCAAACAAGTCAAAACGTTTCATAAGATTTAATAAAATTTTCAAATAAAGTGACTGTAACAATAATATGGATGCCTGAGCCGCAAGTTTTTCATTGGTCCGAAGGTCGCTGGATAGTACAATACTTGCAGTTTAGCTGAAAATATTGATTGTCAACAGTATTTTGGCGCGACATTTCGTTGGTCATAGTGGATAGTATTACAGAAGTTCGTTAAACATTGTGTTGTATTTTCGGAGAGAAATTATCGGCATGTCTGGGCTGGATGGCAATTATGTTGGCAGAGACGAAGAGTTTTCAGGCGATTCGAAGGCCGATCGTTTTTTCAGGCTGTTTATGGGATGCCAGAGTCGGGTTTATAGTTATATTCTGATTCTTGTTCCGGATTCCAATGACGCTGACGATATCATGCAGGAAACCGCTACGGTGCTTTGGAACAAATTCGATCAGTATGAAGATGGAACGAATTTTATTGGTTGGGCAGTCACTATCGCGCGATACCGGGTGCTTCACTATCGATGGCGCAAACGCAGATCTATGATGCATTTCAATGACGATCTATGGAATAGGCTGGAAGTTTGTGCCAGTGAAGGCGTCGATGATAACTGTGACCGTTTCGCGGCGGTTCGACAGTGTACCAGCAAGCTTGCAAAGGGCGACCGAAAACTGATCGAACTTCGATACGGGATGAATATGTCCACCAGGCAGGTTGCTGAGATGACCGGTCGATCACGGACGGGATTGTACAGGAGCCTTTCGAGAATACACAGCCTGCTGCATGAATGTGTGCGAAACACGCTGGCTTCATGGGAGATGACCTGATGGACCAGAAAAAGCAAATCGAAATTAATAAAATGATACTTGAACTTCTCGACGGAACAATAACCAGCGAGAGATTCGCCGGTCTTGAGAAGTGGCTTTCCAGCGAAGAAGGTGCGATCGAGTATTATAATGATTTTATGAAAAATTACTCTTCACTCAGGTACAGGGCCAATGCCGGTTCAGGGATTACAGAATCTTTGGCTGATGCTGAGAATCTATCTGACAGTGAGGTATGGCAGGCTCTTGCGGAAGATGAGAGAAATGCCGAGACGGTTGAAGTGGAAGCAGAAGGCGACAATGAAAATCAACCGGGCCTTCTATCAACCGGCAATGTCAATACTACCAGGATGCAGCGTCAGGTATCCAAACTTGCTGTCATAACTGCTGTTCTTTCCAGTGCTGCGATGCTGTTTCTTCTTGTGCTCGTGTGGTTTACCCCGGAAAAGCCTCCTATTGTCGCAAGGCTTACCAAGGTGTC
>DAOWHR010000179.1 GCA_030641315.1 Anaerohalosphaeraceae bacterium
AATGCGTAATCACTCTGAATTTCTCCTGTTTCAGTTCAACAATCTTAAATTTCCAGGAACATATTAAGGCGCTGACTACCCTCATCATCCAGAGGCAGAAAATTTTGTGCTATGCCTTCAAAAAGCAGATGAAGCATCGCTCCGTAACAGGGCTTGTATTCTGCCACCGTCAAACATTCCTTCAACAAAGGCATTATCATGGCCGACTCTATCGCCTCTGAAGGGTCCTTGGCCAGCATACTCATTCTGCTTGGCCGGAATATTATTCTGTTTACTGCGCCATCAACGATATGTGCCCGATATTTTTCCGGTAACAGCGATCTTGCGTGATTAGCAGCATCAATCTGCTTTTTCGTCCATTGAAAACGTGTTGGTCCTACGAACTCATTAACTATGAACACACCATCGGGTTTGAGCCACTTGTTCACATTTTCAAGCACGCTTTTTAGAGGACTGAAATGGTGGAGTGAATGCTCAATAAATACAACATCATATTCATTGGCTGGAAGATCGAGCTTATGGATATCGGCCGCGTAGTAATTGAGAATATTTCCCATACCCTTTTCTTCGGCTTGCTTCTTAGCGGTTTTAATACTGTTATCAGAAATATCGTATGCGTCAATTCTCTGAAAATCACCTAAGCCAGCCCATTTTGGCTCACGATGTCCTGTGCCGCAACCAAGTGACAAGCCAACTAATTGTTTCTTACCAGACAGATATTTTTCAGATACATAAGTGTAGTAATCTGTTGATTCTTCACCAGTCATACATTTGTTAATTCGTTGGCCAATTTCCGGGATCATCCACCAGGTCGAACCTCGTTTTTTATTGCTGTCTTTCCATGCATCCTTAACTCTTCCAATTCTGCCTTTGGTCAAGCGAGATATGATTATGCGGAGATAGCCATGTCGAATGCCCCAAATTAAACGGGTAAAGTCATGATAGTTAATGAAGTTGTTGAACAAGTTACCTCCAAACATAATTCAAAGCTATTTTGTCGGTATTCTAACATATCACCATAGTGAACTCAACAAAAAAATCTGATTGTATCCGTTTTGTGCGATATTTTTTCTATCCCCATCAAAATCACATCGCCCATTGTTAAAAACTCAAATTTTGATGTTAAAATACTGTGCTTCCCCCGGCGGGTCGGCTATAATGGCACTGAAAAGCGTATTAACCATGCAGCCGAATCACAAGGAAACACAAATTATGGAACGTCGAACTTTCATTAAACTTGCGGCACTGACCGCGATCCCTGCCGTAACATCCTGCTCACTGAACGCCCAGACGCAAAAATCCGCCAAACCCAACATTATCCTCATAATGGCTGACGACATCGGCACCGAGTGCTTCAAGCTCTACGGCGGCACCAGCTACAAAACCCCGCACCTCGACCACCTCGCAAAAACAGGCATCCACTTCACCAACTGCCACTCCCAGCCGCTATGCACCCCCACCCGCGTCAAGATCATGACCGGCCAATCCAACATTCGCAACTATTCCGACTTCTCCATCCTCGAACCCGACCAGCGAACGTTCGGCCACATCTTCCAGCAGCACGGTTACAAAACCGCAGTCGCAGGCAAGTGGCAGCTGCTCGCAGCAGAACACTACGGCAAAATCGCAGGCACCGGCACGCACCCAAAAGACGCGGGCTTCGACGAATACTGCCTCTGGCAAGTCGATAAACTCGGCTCGCGATACTGGCAGCCCAAAATGAACATCAACGGCAAAACAACCGAGTTCCCAAAAGACAAGTACGGCCCCGATGTCTCATGCGACTTTATCAACCGCTTCATCGAAAAGCACAAAGAAGTACCGTTCATGGTTTACTTCCCGATGGCGCTCGTCCACGACCCATTCGTACCAACCCCGGACAGCAAAGACAAAAACAGCAGGAACAAACAGCTAAACTTCGCCGACATGGTTGCCTACATGGACAAGATCGTCGCCCGCATAACCGCAAAGCTCGACGAACTAAACCTCCGCAATAATACACTGATAATCTTCACAGGCGACAACGGCACACACAAAACAATAAAATCCCAAACAACCGCAGGCACCATCCAGGGCGCCAAGGGCCAGACGATCGACACCGGCACACACGTCCCCCTAATCGCGAACTTCCCCGGCACGATCCCACCCAACCGCAAATGCGAAGACCTCATAGACTTTACCGACTTTCTCCCGACAATGGCAGACCTGGCAAAAATCAAACTCCCCACCGACCGCCCCCTCGACGGCCAAACCTTCGCCCCGCAACTGCTAGGCAAAAAAGGAAAACCAAGACAAGCGATCTTCTGCTACTACAACCCGCGCCCAACAAGGCAGAATTTCGAGGAAAAGTGCTTCGCACGCGACAAAACCTTCAAACTATACAAAAAAGGCAACCTCTACAACGTGATTGAAGACCCCCTCGAAAAATCCCCCATCAACAATAACACAACAAACAAACAAGCAATAGCAGCAAGAAAAAAACTACAAAAAACAATAAACAAAATGCCCCAGAAACCAGCAAGAATACCAAAGAAAGTTTAGCTCATTATTAACTGACGAGACAAATGGAAAAACAGACAACAAAAGAAAACATCAGTCCACCATGCCGCCTCCACGCTATAGTAGCTGCCAAAGCAAAAAAAGCGGTAGTCTTCCGCAGAGGCCCTTCGAAATGGTGGCACATTTTAGAGTGGGATCTGGAAAACTACGATCTGGAATCAGGCGCATGGGTAAAAGGCAATCTCTATCCTCGCAGATCCGCTATTTCCGCTGACGGCAAATTGCTTTGCTATTTCATGCTCAAAGGCGATCGTTTCAACACCACGGACAGCAAGTGGAACACCTTTTTCGCAGTCTCAAAAGTACCTTGGGTAACCGCACTGGCTGCATGGACAACAGGGGGAACATGGACAACAGGGTGCTGGTTTGGCAACCGAACAGAACTGAATATTTCAGGATCGGGAATTCAATCATTTCACGGCAAATATCAGGGCAAAGCCAACCTTATTCCGATATGGATGGAGTGGGACAAGGCGAGGTTTTTTCAGGAACTAAAAACCGGCTGGCAATTCATTGACGACAAGTGGATATCTGAAAATAAACAGTACCTCATTTCAGCACTTCCTGTTGACAAAAAGATATGGCCAAAACCACCAATGGGTTTGATGAAGTACAGAAGAAAAGATAAGACAATGCTGATTCTACTGAATTTCGGCATAAATTGTGCTCGGCAGCAGGATAAAGAAAATCATCCGATTGAGGGCAGAACATCCGATTACATTCTAAGGTACGATTCCGGAGAGCTTGAACACCTTGACAGCCTCCGCTGGGCCGATTGGGATCATCAAGGCAACCTGATTACAGCAACATGGGATGGCCGCCTCTGCGTCTATCAGCTTCAGCAAGACGACACGCTCAAATGCATAAAACAGCACGACCTGAACAACATGGAACCGAACCCCGTAGACTCACCATCATGGGCAAAATAATGGTGAAAAAATCGTAAAATGCTTGATTTGCGGAACCTGCATGCTAGAATAGATGTACTATCACCTACCGATGGCCGGCAGCAAGAGTTATTGTAATTGGCTATAGTATCATTTTGTTGGAGGTTGATTATGAAGTGCTTACGTTCCCGAAAGACCGTTCGTTTCACAAGGTTCCACTGTTTTATCGCAGTATTCTGCATTGCGATGATCTCATCGCAATGCCTGGCCGACACCGTTCCCCGCCTGTATCTGATCGACTTTGAATCCTATCCCGAACAAACCGAGATCAGCGATCAGTATACCGCGATAGGTGCCGTCTTCTCTCTCGCTGACAATCCCGAGGCTCTGCCGGTAATCGCCACAAAAGGCAGCCCCGCAATAGGCCATATCGGCCCAGGCGGCGACGATGTCCCAATGGCATCAGGCGATAACGGACTTACCGACCCGCTCGTCGACGACTACCTCGGCACCGGCCAGGACATCGCAATCGATTTCGATCCGTTCATCACAAGCATCCGCCTCTACGTCGTAGACATCGATGGCGGTGAAAGCGTCACGATCCGTGCATACAACGGAACCACACAGGTCGATTCAATGACAAAATCCGCAGGCAACACCGGCACGGGCAACGGCGTATCAACAGAGTTTTTCCTCTCCGCCGATGCGATCACACGAATAGTGATCGACGTCACAACACAGATCGGATTCTCGGTCGACTTCATAACCTTCACCCGCCCCTGCGAAGGAGATGGCTGCGGTCGACTCATCGAAATATCACAGGAATCCGCACCGGACGCTGACGACTTCAAGGACAACGTACTCGGCTTCCTCGTCGCCTACCCATCAATCTCCAGTGCGGCAAATTTCTACGCTTATAACGTCCCCGAAGGTGACTCGTGGAACGGACAATCTCTCACACCGATTGCCGACAGATCGCACCTGATGATAGCCGACACAACTGACGGCCTGACATTAGTAGTTACTCATGACCGCGCTATCCCAGACGACCCGGACGGCGGAAAAGCAGAGATGAAATTCAGACTCGAAAATGACCCCGATGGTGTTACTCGCACCGTTGAAGACGATCCCGCAAGTATGGAGGAAGGTCCATACACAGGCAATCCAGGAGGCTCACTGTTCACCACACAGCATCATTGGAGTCCATGCTGTACCGACGGCATCGCGCTTAGCGGACTTGACGGCCCATGGGTAATGTTCGTCGAATTCACCGACACCGACAACGACCCGCAGACACCGACAATCCAGGGCATGAACGAATGGGTAGCATATTCCGCGGACGGCACACTCATCCCGCTCGCCCTCGAAGAGGACCGCCGAGTCCGAATCCGCTCGCTGGAGTTCTTCCTGCCCCAGGACCTCAACCAGGACGGATTTGTGGACCTGTTCGACTTTGCACTGTTCGCGATCCACTGGCTCGAAACCCCATGCGTCGAACCATCACTTTGCGGCAACACAGACTTCGTACCAGACGGCGAAGTAAACCTCCTCGACCTGCGCACCTTGCTCGAAATATGGCTAAGCGGATACTAATACGAAAAATAGCTGTATCCGGCAAAAATATATTGTTGATGTCACTCAAACTTCGCGATCAGTGGGACTTTGGCACTTCCCTGCTGCGACCCTGGTCGATGTACTGTTTCATCAATGCTTCCATATGCCTGACCCATATCTGACAATCTTTGTCATCGATAAGATTCTTCGTCTCCCGCATATCCTCAGCCATATCGTAAAGATGGTAAGGCTTGCTCCACGGCTTGCCTGCCGGTTTCTCACGGCCGCCGGAACCATTGCCGAACACCAGTTTCCATTTTCCCTGCCGCAACGCGAACACACCGTTAGCCGAATGATTCACAACACCGCCCCGGCTGAATTGCTTATCCTTGCCGACGATCAAAGGCAAAATGCTGAAACTGTCTTCCGCCGCGTTATCGGGCAATTCCGCCCCGACGACATCGGCACATGTTGCCATAATATCCGTCAGGCAGATCGTCTTCCCGCAATAAGAACCTTTGCGCACTTTGCCCGGCCATCGAACGATAAACGGAACACGATGCCCAGCCTCCCAGACATCCGCTTTCGTACCCCTGAAAATATAATTCGCCGTATGATTGCTCGCCTTGTACCCCTGCATCGACGGTTTGCTGACATGGTCGTCCGCATCCGTCTCGGCATACCGATACATAAACGAACCGTTGTCGCTGGACAGGATAACAAGCGTATCGTCAGCGATACCCGCATCGGTCAGCGCCTTATCGACCTGCCCCACAACCCAGTCCGTCTGCATCACAAAATCGCCATAAGGCCCAATCCCCGATTTACCCTGAAAACGCTCAGCAGGCATCACAGGCTTATGCGGACTGGTCAGCGGGAAATACAAAAAGAAAGGTTTGTCTCCCTTTGCCCGCTCCTTAATATACGCGGCACTTTTCGCCGTCAACTGATCCAGCGCTTTAATATGACTGAACTTCTCACCCATATCCCCCGCACGACTATACCCCGGAAAACCCGTCCCCGGATATTTCCTCGTAACCGGTTCGCTGAATCGGTCATTCTCAATAAACACATAAGGCGGCATATCCAAAGACGCGGACACACCATAATAATAATCAAAGCCTTTGGCAGTCGGCCCGTGTGTTATCTTACCGGAGTAATCGGTTTTCTTATCGCTGCCCTTAGGAAAATCCATCCCAAGGTGCCACTTGCCAATGCACGCTGTATGATAGCCACTCGTCTTTAACATACTAGCAACCGTCATCCGACCGTCTTCGATCAAATGCGTTGAAAACCCGCCCAGCACACCGCGCTTAAGCCTCGACCGCCAGCAGTACCTGCCCGTCATTACCCCGTACCGCGTGGGCGTACAAACCGCCGAACCGGAATGAGCATCCTTAAACACCATACCGCCCTTAGCCAAAGCATCCAGGTTTGGGGTTGGTATTTTGGATCTCTGATTAAAATATCCAACATCACCATACCCAAGATCGTCAGCCAGTATAAAAACAATATGAGGCTTGCCCCTGCCGACACCCTTACTACCGCCCTTTGCCCCCATCCCCGCCGCATCAATAACACCACCAACAGCAGGCAAACAAGAAACCAAAAAACTACGCTTCAAAAAAACACGACGATCCATGCTATAACCTCTCAATAATATTTTCCTCTAAAATCCACATTCCTTTTTTACCATCTAACCTACTGCTCCCACTTCAACGCCTTAAACCACTCCTCGTCCCGCACGCTCGTAAGATCATCATCTTTCATCGCATGTTCCTTCGTCGGCAGCACTCCAGCCGCCTGACCAGCCACCAGCCACTTGCGGCACTCATCCACATCACCCTTCAAAGCATAAGCACAACCAAGATTATAAGCTTCCTCGCCCTGCTTAATCTTCTCCACTGCCATAAATTTCTCAATCGCCTCATCAAGCAAATCTTCTCTCTCCGTTCCTGTCTCGTTTACTGCCAAACCCATTAGAGCAACCCCCCAATTAGCAATCGCTTTATAATCATCCGGCTTGACCTTAAGTGCCGCAGCACATTTTTCACACGCCTGTTTCAATTTTTCATCCGCTCCATCTACTCCCGGCAGTCTTGCCCAACCTGCAAGAGCAGCACCCCAGTTACTAAGTGCCACATGATAATCCGGCTTGATTTTAACAGCCTCGGCACATTTTTCACACGCCTGCTTAAATTTATCTTCCGCACAGTCCACCTCCGATATTTCTGCCCAGTCGCAAAGAGCAATCCCCCAGTTGCTTAATGTCCTCCACTTATTCTTCTCATCTTTTTCAGTTATCTGTTCCCACAACTTACATGCCTTCTCATATTCCTTTTCATGATACGTCTTCGTCGCCTCGTCCCACAGCCTTGAAATTTCTCGCTGCTTCTCACCCTCATCACTGATCCGCTTAACTGATGCATTTCTGGCTTTCTTGATCTTACTCTCAACTTCTTCGATCTTCTTATCTGTCCGCTTATCAATTTCTCTAAGCTTCTCTTCCACTTCTTTATCTATTTCCTTAAATTTCTCCTGAGCCTTTTCCTCCCACCCCTGAGCTTTATCACACGCATTTCTGGCTTCCTTCTCGGCCTGTTTAACATCTTTCACCGCCGCCTTACTTTCCGCCTTCATCTCCTTGATCGCATCCTTAACCTCCGTTTTTACTTCTCTTACTGCTTCTTTGCCTGCGGCCTCCGCATCTCTTGCAGCAGCTTTAGCTTCTGCCACTGCTTCTTTATAATCACGTGACTGCTTGAAAACAATAAAACCAAATACCGCCGCAAGAATTCCTATCATTCCAATGATCGTTTTGTTGGCGCTCTTTTGATTTTCAACTGCTGCTTTATAGCTTTCAACTTTTTCTTCAAGCAGGATGGCCATCATCTTATCTTCTGTCAGTTGTTCTTTCACACCAGCAGCAGCAGTTTCTTCCACCGCGGCTTTCTGCTTG
>DAOWHR010000058.1 GCA_030641315.1 Anaerohalosphaeraceae bacterium
ATATTTTGATAATCTCAATGGCCGCACCCGCGCCCGCCTCCTTAAGATTTATCTGTTCCATTCGATCCATCGCCCATACAAGAGTTTCTTCACAAGCGAACCTTGTCGCAACAGCCAGCAATATCTTTTGCCCCTGTTCGGTCTTTACCGCTTTTGTCATCGCGATAAATTTGTCCTGATAATCTTCGCTCTTTCCTGTTTCGACTGTAGAAAGCAAACGGCACGCCGCACGAATAGCCGGTATCGCCTGACGATCATCTGCCGATTTGGCTGCGTTAATGATCATGTCCAATGCTGCAATGTCTTTCCATTTATACAGAGCGTTTAGAGCTGCCTGTTTGATCTTAGTGTTATTGTCGTTTGTATACGAGCCGACAACTTTAAGTGCCTCATCACCGCCAAGCGCTGCAAGAACGCCAAACAATTCGCTTCTGGTTTCGCCGCTTACTTTTTCAAACTCTCTTATGACCGGGTCGGCCTGGTTGGTTTTGGATCGTCGGCAGATAGTTACAAGAGCTTTCGCAGCAGTTGAAGATTTTAACTTAACCTGCTCATTATCCATCAGCTCGATAATGTCTCCGCACACTGAAACATCCGCTAATTCACCCAACCCCCGAACAGCATCATTGGATAAATTACTGCCGCTTTTCGATGCGATACCCAGAAGTGTCTCGACCGCCTTGTCCATACGACGTTCAACAACAACAGCGATGATCTCACCAAGCATGTCGCTGTCAGTTTTCTTCAGCATATCCAGCAGCTTTGCTTCCACCCTCCGTGAAGCAGGAAGTGATACAATGCTCGAATGGATCGCAGCTTTTTCACCCACCGAAGCATTATTATATTTGCTCAACAGCAGATCGACGCTTGATGCGTTACCGATCACTCCGACCACTTTGATAGCTGCCAACCGGACAGACTGATCGGAACTGCTTACCGCCTTTGTAGTAGCACCCAGCGCCGATGCGATTTTGTTTTCCATGACGATAGAAAGAATTTGGACCTGCATATCGGTCTCAAAAGATTCCAGCTTATCGGCAAGCTGTTCGATCAATTCCGCATCATCTGCGCTCTTGATCGTTTCGACTGCCGCCAGACGCATTGTCGCATCATTGGAGGCAAGGGCACTGCGGATCGCTTTCGAGCTGCCTTTGCCCATTGACTTGAAAAGTCCTACAAACGCCGCCTTTCGTATGTGCTCAGGTTTTTTGCTGCCAATCAAAGATACGAACGCCGATTGTGCGTAATTGTTCTCTCGGTCGTTATAAAGAGCATAGCCGCAATCAATGATCGCCTCAGCCAATGTATTGTCGTCATCGCCCAGCTTTATCAATATATCGGCCGCTTCTCGCGTGCCTATTTTTCCTAACGCGTAAACAGCCGCATCGCGAACCGTCTGCTCCCTGCTATCCAGATACGTTGCAATCTTTTTGACCGAACCTTCAGCGTCAAGATCACCAAGTCTATTCAGCAGTGAAGGCACCAAAATTTCCGGTGCGGTCTTCAACGCTTTGTCTATCGCTTTAGCGGCTCCAGCCGGATCGATCTGTTGCATCGCGTCTATTGCGTGCATCGAAAGTGCCTCATCGCCCAGCAAACCTGCCAGTGTCGGCATTTGTTTCTCGCTGCCTATCTGACCAAGCAGCCGACACAAAAATGCCTTGCAATCGTTTGACGTGTCCGAAGTTAATATTGCTGCGATCTTTGCAGCCGCATCACCAACGGCCTTTGTGTCGCCGCTGATAGAATTGACTTTTGCCTGAAGAACCAGCAGATTTTTACGGTCGCCGCCATACTTGTACGCCATGCAGTTCTGTATCGCCTGATCGATGGTTAAGTTGTCGGCTTTCAGCGAAAGTTTATTTCGTGGCAGATACTCCGGAACGGCTGCAAGCTCGTTTTCCTTAGCGGCCCACTGAACAGAGCGAGTCAGCAGCAACTTAAACGCCGCCCGCCGCATTGCCGCGACATCATGCCCAAGCATCAGGTTCACACACCGGCCCTTACCAAAATCAGCCGCCGTCAAAATCGGCTCGAACTCCCCGCTGCCGCCGGACTCTTTCGCCGAATATGCGGTCATAAGAACCTTCGAGCCTTCTCCGAATTTCGTCCTGTGCCATAGCTCATCGAAGCTCCACAACGAATAAACCCCTTCGCAGATCGGATGATCCATCGCCACAGTATTGATCGGAAACGCGTGCTGTCTGCCGTGTCCGGTATCCGCGCCCCACCATGCCGCGATCTGCTGATATTCTTTCCAGTCGCCAAAGCTGCTCCCGCCCGCGTGCACCATTACATGACCGTTGCCTTGACGAATAAAATCGGTAAACGCCTTCTTTGTCGCATCTGGCCACTTAGCGTCCTTAGGACCGAACGTGTTATAGTTACTAACAATAACGTCATAGCCTTCCAGCTTTTCAGCCGTGCATTTGTCAGGCTCATTCGTCACATCCGAATCGATACCGTTAGCAGCAAGTATCTCCCGGATCACAGGCGTCGTAGCCTTCCAGTCGTGGTTGTTCCGCCCGCTGAATATCAACACGCGAACATCCTCGCCAAATGCAACACCGTCACTCATCGCCAGAATTATCAACAAAAAACCAAAATAGTAACTCAGTTTGTTCGTATTCATATTTTCCTCTTAATCTGATTTTAAACAACAGCTCGAAGCGCGAGCGCAGGGATAAAAACTTTTTCAATAAATCATCAAGCCGCCTTCACAGACCGCACTGCCTTAGATACTTAACGCTTTTTTGAAGAATATCTTCCGAACCGATGATCTCCAAAGTGCTGCTCTCTATATTCGCATCGGCAAGCACATCGCAAACACCCTTTATGTCAATTACTCCGTCACCAAGCGCGATCGTCGAAAAACCGCATCCGTACAGCGTACCTCGCTTAGGTTCCCATTCCGCCTCAAGGTCTTTCCAGTGAACGTGATGTATCTTGTCCTTGAAAACCTTTGCCATTTCAACCGGATCGGCCCCGCCAAGCCATGAATTACCCGTATCAAGATTCACACCCAAAGATTCAGGATTGCCCAGCCTGTCGAACACATCGGTAAGCCCCTTAATGCTGTCCGTGATCGGCCCGTGCGGCTCAAGCAGAATGCGCACACCGTAGTCAGCCGCCATCTTCACAGGCGTATAAAGCTTCTCAGCCATTATGAACACACGCTCTGCATACGAAAGATTCTCTGCCCACTCCGAACGCGGATCGGTATCGGTTGTGACGATATCCTTAATCCCGATAGCCGCTGCGAATTTCACAGCCTTCATGATCTCCGCATTACCGTAAACCGCCGGATTGCTCGGCTCAAGAAGCCCCGCATGAGCGCACACAGTCGAAGGTGTGATGCCATACTTTTCAAACAAACGCTTAACCTCAAACGGATTGTCATCAAGGCTGACCGTCGGTGAAAACCCCGCCGTCCCCAACATGCTCCCGCCGGCATTTGTATCCGTTATGTCGGCATGCGTAAATCCCATTTCTTTGGCGAGCTTCAACTGCTGTTCAACACTTGCAAACGCCTCGATTAATAAAAATACTCCAATATTCAATTTATAAACCCTTTCTTTATTGATTTTCTAATTCATTTTTTTCAGATATGTTCAGCTCAATAATAACTGTGGTGATATGCTTTTATGATAAATTGAATATCTTTTCCGGTCTCGCCTGAATAAGGTGTTTGTCCCATTGTTTGATCCTTGGCCATATCCATTGTACTCTGTTCAGTCCATTGATGCTTTTCTGCATGACCATCTGCAAATCCCAGTGCTGTTCCTTTTCCGCCATACCATGCGGATATCGGATCCCACCAGGCGTTGGCACCAGGATTTCCAAGAATCCATGATCCCCAGTTAGCACCATTTCTATCCTCTTCTTCTATGAAAACAAATTTGGACGAAGGCCTTGGTATTGAATTAATCTTGGAATACGAATATTCTTTACGCCACATACCGTTCATAGCATCTGAGATTGCATAACTTCGATAAGGACTCATCGAGGTTGTGTATGCCCTGTTAGTGGCCTTCCAGGTCCGGTCAGCAGGACTGTGATAAAGTTTTTCATTCTGTGAATAAGCCCACAATGCACCGCTTCTGATACCTGCAAGTTCACGATCATGGTCAGACATGTTTGCCTCGTAAAGTGGGTGAGAAGTACCAATTACAGGATGCACCCAATCGGATGGCTGGACATTGGCAGCATTATTCCAGGCCTGCCCTCCGACCAGTTTGGAATCATTATCTTCCGCATAGAGCATCCACACTACTGCAAGTGAACGCATATTCGATA
>DAOWHR010000092.1 GCA_030641315.1 Anaerohalosphaeraceae bacterium
GGGAAGTCGAACTTAACAGTATTCGCATATGCAGTCCGGTTAAGGAGTTTTTGTTTCCGGCAGTCGACATTGCCGCTTCCTATCCAAAACCTACAGACGACAGGGATGTAGAGCCGTTCGCGGTTTTCGGGCTGAAGGAATGCGATCTTCGATCTATTGAAATTCTGGACAAGGTCTTTGTCGAAGATGATTTTGAAGATACCGATTATACCTCTCGCAGGGAAAAGATGCTGATCGTATCGACTGACTGCCTGAAAGTCGGTGAAAGTTGTTTTTGCAGTGTTTTCGGCGGGCAAGGCTACTCGAGTGAGGGTTACGATCTGAATGTTTCCAAGGTTGAAGGCGGCTATGTTGTTGAGAGCGGTTCGGATAAAGGAGCCGCATTTATTGAGTCCAACCGCCAGTTGTTCGGTGAAGTGACTAAAGCTATGCTGAGCGAGCGACAGCAAATCAGGGCCAGAGTCAAACTGGAACTAAAAGACAGTAACAGTGAACTAAATTTCAAAGAGTCCATCTCACAGCTGGTTCTGAAAAATCTTGATTCGGAATTTTTTGATGATGAGTCGAAGGACTGCGTTGAGTGTCAGGCGTGTACGAGAATATGCCCGACATGTCACTGCTTTTACCTTCATGACAGCACGCATGACGATCACTTCGTTAAGATCAAGATGTGGGACAGCTGCGTAAGGAACAGCTATGCCGCAGTTGCCGGCGGTGAGAATCCCAGAAAGACCATAGTTGACAGAGCCAGGCATCGTATGCTTCATAAGTTTGTGTATTTCCTTGACAGGTACGGCATTGAGATGTGTGTCGGGTGCGGCAGGTGTGTCGATGCATGTGCGGGCAAGTCGGATATTCGTGAGACGCTCAAACAGATGTCGAAAACAAAACAAGCTTCAGGCTGATTGAAAGTACAAGATGAAAACGAACGTCTACCAACCGGTAAATGGTGAAATAGTCGAGATCATCGATGAGTCTCCGACGATCAAGACATTCGCAGTGGTTCCTGAACGACAGATCGCTTTTAGTACAGGTCAGTTCGTGGAACTTACACTGCCCGGAGAGGGAGAGGCCCCGTTTACACCGTCTTCGTCGCCGTCTGTTACCGAACGAATGGAGATAACGATAATGAAAGCCGGCCATGTTACAGGTCTGCTGCATCAGTGCGAAAAAGGGCAAAAGGTTGGACTACGCGGGCCGTTCGGAAATGGATACCCGATTGACGATTTTGTCGGAAAAGACGTGTACATCATCGGCGGCGGGGTTGGTATCGCTCCTATCCGTTCTCTGTTTTTGACACTTGTTGAGAGGGTGAAAGATTTCAACAGGATCGTCTGCCGGTTCGGCGCCAGAACACCGGAGGATTTTATATATAAGAAAGCGATCATGGGATCGTGGCAGGAGATCGATGGTGTTGAAATCAAACTGACGGTCGATTCTGCAAGTAACGGCTGGAAGGGCAATGTCGGTGTCGTTACCAAGATACTCAGTGCTGGTGATGTGGATGTCAGCAATGCAGCGGCGATAATATGCGGGCCTCCTGTTATGATGAAGTATTCGCTGCTTAAACTGCTGGAGTTTAATTTCCCGCCTGAAGATATTTACCTGTCGCTAGAGAAGAATATGAGCTGCGGTATAGGCAAGTGCGGCCATTGTATGCTTGGTAAATATTATGTGTGTAAGGACGGGCCGGTGTTTACTTACGATCAGGTGATGGAGTATCCGGACCTGTGGGATTGACAGTACGATCATAGCTGTATTACAAAACAGGAAAGTGTTATGGCTAAGAAACTGATAATCGATCTGGCAAAATGCAAGAGCCACGCTCAAAGCTCAGTGAAGTGTTCTTACAAACATCATCCGGGCAATAAAGGTGTTGACTCGCTGCTGGAGATGGTCCGTTTCGCTCTTATCTGCAGAAAGTGTAACGCTGCTCCGTGTGTCAGTGCCTGTCCAAACAATGCGTTAGAGAAAAAGCGGTCGGAAAAGCTTGACGACGATGTTCTGGTCAGGGCCTCTATGCTTTGTACCGGGTGCGGAACATGCGCGATCGCCTGTCCGTTCGGGACGATATTTACCGATCTGATACCTTATGTGAGCAATGTATGCGACCTGTGCCGAGGCAGATTGAGTGATGGAGAAAAGCCGTTATGCGTCAGTACCTGCTCAGATGGCAGCATAGACTATCGACAGTCAAGAAAAGGGGAGGGTATGGTCGAGGTGTTTGACGGTATTGTCGTGAAAGTTGCCGACGGCCAACTGTGGGAGCCGTTTTTGCGTAAGAATGAAAAGGCTAAGAAATGACTGAGAACATATTACTGAACCTGGTATGGATACTGGTGTTTCCCGGTTTTGCCTTTACACTTTTTGTCGGTGTAATAGTCTCCTGGATCGTGCGAAAGGTAAGCGCACTTGTCCAGTGGAGGGTAGGCCCCGCATTCATTGCCGAAGGGAGAGTATTTCAGAGTA
>DAOWHR010000132.1 GCA_030641315.1 Anaerohalosphaeraceae bacterium
ACTTAACGCTACAATATACTCAGCAACGAGAGCGTCATATGCTTTGGGACGCGACAAGATGCTGCCCGGAATATTCGCGGTAATTCACAGGACTCGCAATACCCATCCCGGGGGCTTGGCCTGCACACCTGTTATTATTCCGATCGTGGCAGCTGTCCTTCCAACAAAAGGCGTCGCGGCAAGTGCAAGCATCATGTTCCTGTTTTTGTTTTTTATGGTTAACCTTTGCGCAATCAAGATCAGAAGGAGCATGGCTGACGAGCTTATTTACGGCTTTATGATGCCACTGTTTCCTCTGTTTCCGATAATCGCGATTATATGCCAAGGTATACTGGCGTTTGAATTGCGGGAAATTACGATCATTCCATGGATCGTCGCGCCGGCATGGATCGGTGTCGGTTTCATCATCTATCACGTGTATTCCAAGTCACGAGCCATAGCGACCGAAGACGAAATCCACGTCCTCGAAGAAGAAACCCACCACGATGAATACGTATCCGACAAATACCAGGTAATGGTTGCCGTCGCCAATCCCTCGAACGCGGCAGAACTTGTCCAGAGCACATACAAACTCTGTGGTGCCAAAAATGCCAGGGTCGAACTGATCCACATGGTTCCTGTCCCCGACCAGGTCGCGCTCACTGACGCCGAAAAATATATCAAAGCAGGTAAGGAAGGCCTCCTGGAAGCCATGCTCTACCTCTCTTTGCATTTCCCGATCAAAACGACGCTGCGATACTGTCGTAATATCGCCCGTGGTATCGTATCAGCGGTACGTGAGAAAAAGACCGATATGCTTGTGCTGGGATGGCACGGCAAAGCATCCAACCAGATGTTCAACATCGGCGCGACAGTCGACCCTATCATCGAACAATCCCCATGCAATATTGTTATGCTCAAGGATTGTGGAGGCAACAAGGAATTTAAAAAAGTTCTCGTCCCTGTAGCGGGCGGGCCAAACGGGAAATTTGCGGTAGAAATCGCTTCGATAATGGCACAAAGCGACGGCGGCACGATAACAGTTTTCACTGTAGACACAGGCCGCTCAACAAAGTTCGACATGGAAAAGTTCTGCAAGGAACAAGCGACACTTCTCAACATCGACCATAACAGGCTAAAGTGCAAAACAGTAACAGCAAAAAGTGCAGTACTTGCGATCATGAAAGAATCACGACACCACGACCTTGTCGTACTCGGCACAACACAGAAACCGCTCCTCGTTCAGATGGCACGACAATCCCTGCCCGAAAAAATCGCATGCAGATGCAAAAAACCCGTAGTAATGGTAAAAAGCAACGCAGGCGTAAGAACCTGGATAAAACGCTGGATATAAAATTAACAAAGTCCCTTGCGAAACTCATTTTTTAGCTCCATTTCCCTCGAAAATGGGGTTGCACGTACTGAAGTACAAGATAAATCCCGCGATTCAAATCAAAAGAAAATATTTCATACAGTCAAAGATACCAAAAAATGACGAAAACAGCTAACGATTACCGATAAATACTCAATGAAACTTAGAAACTTATTGGAACCATAACCAGCAAAGGCAAAACATGAACATAATAACAATAATCCTCCTGGCAGCAATAACAACAACAGCAGTTCTTGCCGATATCCCGCAATACAACATAATCCCGCTAAGCAAACTGACAGATAATCCAAACGAGGTTACCAATGTCTGGTCGATCAATGATGCCGGCCAGATTGTTGGTATGTCTCAAGCTTATGAATATGACAATGGAACTCCAATCCTCTATCGTCCCGGCGAATATGATAATGCAGTCGATCTTATGCCAAACCAGAGGAATACGGGGACAATACGTCCTGTGAATAATAATTATGGCCAGATAATTGGAACAAGAATGACACTAAATAATAGTGATTTTGTGGTCGTGGCAATACTTTTTGATGAAAGTGGGCAGGGCAATAATATCGTGATTGAAATGCCGGACTTTCTTGAATCACGTCCTTTATCTACTAACGATCTCGGTCAGATTCCTGGCTCTACTCAAGCCGGTGCTTTGATAAATTCAACGCTTCCATATACAATGACTGAATTTGCATTGCCTCAAGGGCATAATGCAGCATCTGCTTATGCGGTTAACAATTCAGGTCAAGCAGTTGGATGGGCATCCTGGCAGTCTGACCCAACTCAACATGCTGCACTTTTTGAGCAGGGTAGAACTATATGTCTTGGGACGCTTGGTGGGCAAGAGAGTATCGCCTTTTCGGTTAACAATTTCGGTCAGATCGTTGGTGCCGCTACAGATGCTTCAGGACGCCGGATAGCTACTGTCTTTGATTCCACGGGCCAGGGAAACAATATTCCAATAGGCACTATTGGCCATGAAGGAAGTGTCGCCTTTTCTATAAATGATAATGGCTGGGTCATAGGTATGACATCGAACTCGTCATTTTTTCCAGATGGAGGAACTTTTCTGTTTGATGGCAATGAAGCTATTGATCTTCAGAGTTGTATCTCGTTAGATTTAGATTGGAACATTGAGCAAGTATGGGACATAAACAATCTCAACCAGATAATCGGTTGGGGCTACCTTGATGGGCAACAGCGTGCCTTCCTGATGACCCCAGTTCCCGAACCGGCAACCCTAACCATCCTCGCAATAGGCACATTGCTGATCCGCCGCAGGAGATCATATTAAATGGCCATCGCCAAAGGCAATCCCTCAATTTTGCAATTTTATATTTTGATCTTTAATATTACTTCTTCGCAACTGCGATCAATCTCTTTGCGTGCTGGTGGTACTTTTCACCGTCTAGGTTGCTGTATGTGTTTATCTTCTTAAAGCCGCATTTTTTGAGCAGCTCCTTTAGTTCGTATTCGGAGTACAGCCGAAGCGCGAATTCTTTTTCCGTTCTCGTACCGTCCTTGATCAGTATCCACTTGGTCACGATCTTCGTCCAGTTGTCCTCGATCCGCCTTTCGCTCAGCAGCAGCGTCCCGTCCTCTTCGTGCCAGTCCCGCGGCTGAAACGCTGTTACAAGCTGGTCCTTGCCCACAAGGTCGATCGCGAACCTGCCGCCTTCCTTCAACGAAGCGTATACATTTTCGATCACCTTCTTATCGTCGTCGGGCTGCTCGAAGTAACCGAACGAAGTGTACATATTGAGCGCCGCGTCAAATGCGCCTTCGCGCACAAAGGAACGCACGTCTTCCTGCACGAACTGGGCATCCAGGCCTTCGTCCTCGGCTTTTTTTCTTGCTCCGTCCAGATATTTGGCTGTAATATCCACCCCAGTTACGCTAAACCCTCGGCGAGCTAATTCAAGGCTGTGTCTTCCCACCCCACAGCAAAGGTCGACAATGCGGCCCCTGTCGCCGTTGAATCCCAACAGCGTCGTTATCTTGTCGACTTCTTCGTTGGTCCGGCTCATAACCTTCTCGCCGAACAGTGTCGGCTCGAACGTTTCCCAGAAACTCTTTTCTTCATGCCATTGTCTCTTAACCATTTTTCCGCTTCCTTTTCCACAAATCTTGATTAACTAAATTCCATAAAAAAAAGGCCTTCCAGAGCTTACCGCTCTGAAAGGCCTTGTAGTTTTCGTTTCAACCTTCACATCAGAGCGGCGGATTACCACATTTTGTACCCATACCCATGCCCATAGAGGTACCGCTTACTGAGATCATCTCTGAAATAACAGCGACTGATACAAAACTGATTGTGAAAGCAATATTCTTCATAAACTCACTAACTTGACTTATTTTACAAAATACTCCTGCAACTGGATACTGATGATACCACAAACACCATTTGATGTCAAGCAACGCCGGGCAATTACTGCGTTTTTTTTCAATTGCGTTCGTTATTGGGGCAAAAATAGTACTTGCGATAGTACAAACTCGTTTTTTTTAGAATCAGCCACGATTTTCCATATTTGCCGTTGGCGCAACTTATTTCTCGACATGCGTCTCAAATCCATGTATTATACCCCGACCTGACACCGTTCAGGGCCGAATAAACGCAAGAAATATTCAGAAAGGTTACTTGAAAATGGCCGAATCCAAATACCTGACAGCCCCGGTTCCATCCACAAAAATGCCCAAAGCGATATCATTCATCCTCGCAAATGAGGCTGCCGAACGTTTCGCCTTTTACGGTGTTGTAGCCATCCAGACCGTCTTCATGGTCAACTACCTGCAAAACTGGCAGGGCGAAGCAGCCAATTTCTCCGAAGCAAAAGCAATGGAATGGATTCACAGCTTCAAAGCACTCGTATATGCCTTGCCCATACTTGGTGCGCTGTTGAGCGATCTTTTTCTTGGCAAATTCAAAACCATCATACCTTTCTCGGCGTTGTACTGCGTTGGCTTTATCGCATTGATAGCGGACCAGTCATACACCGGGGCACTTGTCGGTTTTGGGCTTATCGCTGTCGGCTCCGGCATGATAAAACCCTGTATCTCCGCCAACGTCGGGGACCAGTTCGGCAAGTCAAACGAACACCTCATGTCAAAAGTCTTTTCATGGTTCTATTTCTCGATCAACTTCGGCTCGTTCCTTTCAACGGCCCTTATCCCGTATCTACTTGACAAGTTCGGCCCGCAGATCGCTTTCGCTGTCCCCGGTATTTTCATGTTCATCGCGACAGTAACCTATTGGCTAGGCAGAAAACAACTCGTCCACATCCCAGCGAAAGGAGCTGAATTCGTTAAAGAATCTTTCAGTGCTGACGGCGTCAAAGCGGTCCTGAAACTATTCTTATGCGTATATGTTTTCGTAGCGATCTTCTGGGCACTCTTCGACCAGACAACGTCAAAGTGGGTCCTCCAGGCAGAAAAAATGGACCTCAACCTGCTCGGTGTTAAAGTGCTCCCCTCACAGCTCCAGGCCGTCAACCCTCTCCTTGTAATGCTGATGATCCCGCTGTTTTCATATATCATCTACCCCATGGTTGGCAAGATTGTAAAGGTTACTCCCCTAAGAAAGATCGCCACAGGCTTCTTTGTTGGCGGACTCGCATTTGCTATTTCAGCATATATTGACACAGAATTAAATGGCGGCGATATTTTTAAGTTTACTTCATCCCAGAAATCAAAGTCGTTTTCAACAGCTATGATAATTGACGGAAAAGAGGACGGCGCCGGCTGGTCCTCATTAGGACAGCCTACCAGTTCCGAACCGCAGGAACTTATCGTCAGACTCCGTCAGCGACAACAGTGGAATATATCGCAGGTCAATCTTACTCCATATACCAGCTTCAACGTAAATGGCATATTGGATGTTCTCAAATCTGTTAAACTAGACATCAAGGAGCAGCAAAGAAGTGTAACATCCGAAGATTCTGATGTCGAAGTTTCTGCTGACACGTTGAAAGAGCGTGTCAAGATCATCGACACCGCGATGAAAGATGTCAAAAAAACTGCCAAAGATCAAAGAAAAGATCTTACCGGAGACGCTAAGAAAGACACCAGGAACACGCAGGTTATCACCGCCGCCAGAACCGTTGCCTTGGCAGCACTCGAACAGGTTGATGCAGATGTCGAGTTATTAAATGATTTGGCATACCTCCCGAAAGAAATTTCTGTCTATGCCGCCGATTTCACCGACAAATTGATTCCGTTCCTGACCGATAAACTGGCGGCAGAAAAAAAGGAACTCGAAGCATCGCTTGAAAAGGAAATGGAAGTCTTTGGTTTAACAAATCAACTCTTGTTGGTTCTAATCGATGAATTATCTGAAAATAATGAAAAAGTTGATGAACTGCTCAAACAGGATAAAGGCTTCCAAAAAATCGCCAAAATGCAGGAAGAGTTAGGCGATCTTACCGAAAAACTTTCTAATATCACCAACACAACCGTTCAGTCAGGTTGGACATATCTTGGCGATTTTACTGTTGACTCAGATGGCGGCCCGGTCGCTCTCGATTTCGAACCGATCAATGCAACGCATGTACTGCTTCAGGTCAAATCGAACTATGGAGCCCAAAAGGTAAGAATAGGTGAATTGAAAATTAACACCACACAGTCAATGCCCGAAACTGCGGATCAAATTTCCGCCCAAATCTGGCCAAATATCGCAGCCATAGGGTTCAAACCGAACATCATCTGGCAGGTCATTGCCTACATCCTGATAACAGCTGCCGAGGTCATGCTTTCGATTACCGTACTTGAGTTCTCCTATACACAGGCACCGAAGAAAATGAAATCATTCGTCTCATCCGTCAGCCTGCTGTCAATAACGCTCGGTAACTTCTTCGTCATTGGCGTAAACAAATTCATCCAGAAACCGGATGGAACTACAACCCTCGAAGGAGCGGACTACTACTGGTTCTTCGTCAAAGCCATCATCATAACAGGTGTACTATTCAGCATAGTAGCAATATTCTTCAAAGAAAAAACATACCTCCAGGACGAAGCAAAAACTGAAGAATGATCATCGTCCTGAAAGTGAAAAACAAAAAGGGCAAGTCAGCTTCTATTTACTTAAAGCTGATTTGCCCGTTTCTATATAAAAAATATGCAGTTGTCATTCTTTTTTTGCTGCGACTGCCTTCACAAACGACAACTTTCCATTCGAAAGTTTGTATGAACACAGGAATCCTTTTTGAAAACCACGTCCGTTGGACTCGCCGATCACCGCGCCGTTATCAAAGCAGAACACGATCCGAATCTTCCCTTCGGATTGATTGAATTCATTCACTGCGATCTTGAACGTGCCGTCCTTTTTCAGCTTACCCGCAAACGCTTTTATCCAATAATCGTTCCGCAAATTCTTAGCTTCTTCAGCGGCAACCACAGTATGGGCAGCACGGTCCGATTTGACTTTGCCGCTTATCTCGATAATCTTCTTCTCGCTGTCATACTTCATATCAAGATCTTCAAGCGTGATCTTTGGTACGATATTTCGGTCCTTCACCGTGCCGGAAAACAACGGATGCTTGAAAAGCATAGCTGCCGAAGCCTCACTTAGATAAACACGTCCTTCCTTCGGTGACTTTTTCCGTGAATATGCAACATTAACCGGCCCCATCAGCGAATTGCCAAGCTTATCACTATCCTTGGGCCCGATATGCCACAGTCCCAACGCGTGCCCAAGCTCATGGATCGCTCCTTTCAGACATATTTCCTTCAGGAATCCGCCCCCAAGATCGTCCTCACACTTGATACTTCCATCATCGGTATAATAGCGAGCAGTCGACAAACCGCCTCGTCGCAGATCACCGCCGCCTCTGCCCCAGTTATTTTCAGCCCCCTTATACATAAACAGCCACCACACCTCGCCCCGCGGATCGATGTTGTATTTCTTCGCGGTCTGCAGCATAACTTCACTTTGAAATCCAAGCTTTTTATATTTGCCGCTCGCTTCAGAGTGTTCACCCTTGACATACAGTATCTCAGGATAGCCCTCCTTGCTCTTTTTTACCGGCAACGCCTCTTTGACCTCGTACCCCCAGTGCTTCATCCACTTGGCGAAAAAATCCTGCGTATACTCAACAATTTCCTTCATCCGCACATCCACACCCTCAGGCGGCTCAACATCAGACGGAGTGAAAAATATGATCCTCAGCACTGGTTTTTCTGTGTTTTTTGCTTCCGATGCGAAACCCTGATTCGCCAGTACCGCAACCGCACAAACTAATATAATAAGCCGAATCCTCATTTATTACCTTTCAAAACGTCATTTTCAATAACTGTCATTATCAACATCTAACCATAATAACGCCGAAGGCAATTAATATATTGCGTTGATTTCAAAAAGAATCGCTGCCCGCCAAAATGAATTGTCGGACCGACGCTTTAATTATTGACACTACAGCGTTTTTGCCGCATATTGTCATGCATGAACGAAAAACTAAAAAACCTCTATATAATCGACGGCCACGCTCACATTTACTCTGCCTATTACGCACCGATGCGCCCGCTCACCACCCCCGACGGCCAACCGACCAAGGCGACATACGTCTTCACCAACATGCTCCTGGGCTTCATAGAACGCAGCAAGCCCGACATGCTCGTCGTCGCGATGGACCCAAAGGGCAAATCTTTCCGCGCAGACATCTACCCCGAATACAAGGCCAACCGCTCGCCGATGCCAGAGGACATGCCCCCGCAGATCGATCAGATCGAGCGGATACTCAACGCGATGAACATTCCAATCCTGCGGGTTGACCGTTACGAAGCAGATGACCTGATCGGTACTCTCGCATCCAAGGCCTCCGCCCAAAACATAAACTCTTTCATCTGCTCCAAAGACAAAGACTTCCTCCAACTGCTCAACGACCATGTCTCCACGTACGATATAAAAAAGGACAAACTCACCACTCCCGAAACACTGCTCGAAGATTTGGGCATCACACCCGCCCAGTTCCTCGACGTCCTCGCTCTCCAGGGCGACACCGCAGACAACGTCCCCGGCATCCCCGACGTCGGCCCAAAGACCGCCATCCAGTGGATACAGAAATACGGCTCAATAGAAAACCTCTACGCCAATGCAGACGAGATCAAAGGCAAACGCGGCAACAACCTCCGCTCATCACGCGAGATACTCGACCTCAGCAAAACCCTCGTCACCATAGACTGCGATTCTCCCGTTGATCTCGATGTTGATGGCTTTACATTCGCCGATTTCGACAAAGATGCATTAGCCGAGATTTTCACCGAACTTGGCTTTACACGATTGCTCGGTAAACTTCAGTTAAAGGCTCCGCCTGCACCTTCCCCAAAACCGACAACCAAAAAAGCCCCGGCAACTCTTTTCGATATGCTCGCCCCCCAATCAGAATCTGAAGATACTCCTGACGCACCAGCACCAGACACGAACTACCACCTCATAGACACCGCCGAAAAATTCGATGCTTTCCTAACCGATCTAAAAAAGCAAACCATCTTTGCGATAGATACCGAGACAACTTCGATAAACGCGATGGCCGCCGAACTCGTAGGTCTCAGCTTCGCATGGAAACCCCTCCATGCCTACTACCTGCCCGTAAAAGCTCCCCTCGGTGACACCACCCTCGATATTGCGATGCTCCGTAAAGAACTAGCTCCGATACTCGCAGATGAGAAAATCAAAAAGATCGGCCAGAACATCAAGTACGACATGCTCGTTCTTGCCAATGCAAAGCTCCCCCTGGCAGGCATATATTTCGACACCATGGTAGCTTCCTACTGCTTAAATGCCGATCGTCGTTCCCACTCAATGGACAACATGGCACGCGACTTCCTCGGCTGCGAAACCATCCCCATCTCCGACCTCATCGGCACCGGCAAAAAACAGCGAACCTTCGATACCGTCCCGACAGACACTGCCTGCACCTATGCCGCCGAAGATGCCGACATCACATTCCGCCTCTACGAATACCTCTCAAAGCAGCTCGATGCAAAACCCGAAATAAAAGAACTCTTCAAAACAGTAGAAATGCCCCTCGTCTCCGTCCTCACTGCTATGGAGCGAAACGGCGTCTCCCTCGATGTTACTCTGCTAAACAATATGACTACAACGATCTCAAACTCACTCGTCAAACTAACCGATCAAATCCTCGAACTCGCTGGTATCCCGTTCAACATCGATTCACCCAAACAGCTTGCCGAAGTTCTTTTTGACCATCTCGGCCTTGAGTCAGTAAAATCCGGCAAGTCCCAGCGTTCAACCGACGCTTCCGTCCTCGAACAGCTTTCCGACCAGCATGAAATAATCCCGCTGCTCCTCGAGTACCGTCAATTGATTAAGCTCAAAAACACTTACGTCGCCAAGCTCCCCGAACTCATCAACCCGCGCACCAACCGACTGCACACATCATTTAACCAGACAATCACCGCGACAGGCAGGTTAAGCTCATCCGACCCGAACCTGCAAAACATCCCGATCCGTACCGAACTCGGCAAAAAGATTCGCGGCGCCTTCATACCCGCTGACAAAACCGGCTGCATAGTCAGCGCCGACTACTCCCAGATCGAACTTAGACTCCTCGCACATTTCTCCGATGACGCAGCGCTCAAACACGCCTTCGATACCGACCACGACATCCATCGCTTCGTCGCCTCGCAGGTTTACGATGTTGCTCCAGAAGACGTAACTTCAGATATGCGTGCAAAGGCAAAAGCCGTAAACTTCGGAATCATCTACGGCCAGGGACCATTCGCGCTGGCCCGGTCGCTTTCCATATCGCTTGCCGAGGCAAAAAAGTTCATCGAAGACTACTACGCCCGCTACGCTTCCATCCGCAAGTTCATGGACGACGCCATCGACACCGCTCGCGAAACAGGATACGCCGAAACCATCCTCCATCGCCGCCGCCCAATCGACGGCCTTGCAAGCAACAACCACAACATAAAATCACAGGCCCAAAGGCTAACCATTAATACCATTATCCAGGGATCCGCCGCCGACCTGATAAAGATCGCAATGATAAACATCCAGCAAAAGATCGATGCTGAAAACCTCCCCGTCAAAATGACCATCCAGGTCCATGACGAACTCGTCTTTGAACTGCCCGCCGATCAAGCCGACCAACACATCGCCTGGATCGAAAAAGAAATGACAACAGCGATCCCCCTCAAAGTACCGCTCAAAGTAGACACCGCCATAGGTCCGTCATGGCTGACAGATAAATAATACCTCGCTCTCAAATCACCGCTTACTTACGCCGTATAATCGAACCCTGTAAACAATTGTATCGCCCGCGCTTCCCGGTGACGTGTGGTCTCCTGTTCCGGTTGCTGCATGGGTTTTGCCAATACGAATACGATCAGGAAAACCAGCAAAAGCAGCACGCGGCAAAGACTTCAATTCCTCCCATTGCTGCGTTTGCAAAGATCTTGCCTCAAGAGAAACGGTTTCATTTTCCAGCCGAATACGCAGTTCGATCTTCCCCTCTCCGCAGTTGCCGACAATACTCTGGCCACCCGGAACCGTATCGATTCCAAACTGCCGCGTCGCACTTCGAACATTAATCCGCACAGCCTTACCATCGGCCCAAAGCAAACCAACACCAGGCCCCCATGTCTCACCCTGATCGCTGACAACATCAAAACTGCACTCAACAGCGGACACGTCCGCAGGTAGTTTGCGTTCCACAAACGCGCTCACATTGGCGCCGGCACTGATCAACAAACCTTTATCATCGACACCGACGCTCGTTCCCGGCTGACTGGATTTGAAAACTTCCCAGTCTTTCGCCAATCCGCTGTCGAATTTCTCGTCCATCAAAATTGCCCGATCAGCTAATGGTTTATCTTCCAGCTGTACTTCAACTCTTTCGTCCTCAGGAACCGGACCCAGTTCGTCAATCGCGATATCATCGATTACCAGAAACTCACCTGCGTCTTTATAGATCGACATAAAGCTCTCTTCACTGCCAGTGGTGACAAATTCAGCGACTACCTTATTTCGACCCTGCGATACCTTCTGGTTCAGCACAGCACGACCACGGCTTTCCACTGTGATCCGGCCCTTAGCTCCGCCGCTGGCTAAAGTTTCGCACATAAGCTTATATCTCGTCCACGGCTTAAACCGGATTGTTGAAGGCAAAGTACGAACAACCCTACCGCTGTCACGCGTCTTAAGCGAGAACCGACCGTTGATTGTGTCTTTTGTATAGGGATTGTTGGTTTCGGACAGATGCGTTCGCTCGCCAAAACAACAAGTAAACGGCCCGTACCCCATATCGACATTTTCAAAATCTTCATAGAACCAATGTTTTCCTGCTTTGGCGGATTGCCCGGTTTCAACAATGCGAACATCATCAAACTCAACCGTCGTATTGTCGTTCCCTTTTGCCGCCTTCAGACTGACAAGCACCTTAGAACACCCGGCAGGCATATCAAACACAACTTTCAATCGCTGATAGTTACTCCCTTTCCTGGGATCGTTCGGCATCCCGTGACGAACATTGCACCGGCTAACATAATTGGAAAAAGTCTTTGCGTTCTTAACACCCACTGGCAAAATATTAATCGATGCTTTCCGCTCACTTTTCACAAGAACCCATACAGAAGCGGCATAGGTCTTTCCAGGCTCCAATCCACTGATTTCCTGTGACACGCTGGCCGTATTGGATTCGTTAATTACAAGCAGACTGTTACCTCGCGAATCATTTTTAATGTTGACATTGCTGGATGATTTATCAACATTCCAGAACGAAAATCCATGACTGTCGAAACCAGGGTCTTTCACCAGTCCGCCCTGACCCCATGCCAACTGCTTCTGCTTTGGAGCCTTCTTTTTGTACAAAACATAAGGTGCCGATTTTGCGACTCTAATCGATACTTTACTATCTGTTACAGGAACCTTCGTCTCCTCAGTGCGTCCCTCGTCTGTCAGCTTATAAAGATAAACATCACTGCAATCTTTCCACGAATGAGGCAGGTACCACGTTACTTCTTCACCTGTATCGTCCCAGATATAAATCTTATCTTCTTTAACCGGAGGCCACGGTACGAACAGTTGGCTGTTCGAGCCTCCCCCCGTCCACGTCATTACTGTCTTTCCAAACCTGGTGACGGTTACTCTATCACCTTCTTTTGCAACCTGATGTCCGATGAAAATGGCTGATTTCCCTGGGGCATGATGCAGCAAATCAAAATGTTGTAAATATTTAGCTGGCAGGTTGTTAACGAAAACACCGCGAATATAATCGTGGAAATTACCTTCGTTTTGCCAGCCCATAAACCCCTTATGTATGCCTGTTCGCAGTATCGGATCGTTGGCGTACAGGTCCCGGTCATTGTACCAGATAAATCGCATAACTTCGCTTGTGTGCCCGCCTCGCCAGTGCGACCACGTCGTCCACGGATCAAGCGGATAGTTCCCCTCCGTGTACATCGGCAATCTCATGTCGTTCAGCTTCTTCGCGAGTTTCCACGCCTTCCACCCGTTCTCCCAGTACGTGTCCACGTAAACATAATCCAGCTTAGGCATTTCCCGCCGCATCTCCTCCAGTGCTGGAAAAATATTGCCCGTCAATATATCCTTGCGTTTATCGATCAGGATTGCACGGTCCAGCCATACCCATCCGCCTTTTAGGTTCCCCTTATCGTCTTGCAGCAGAATCTCCGGCTTATACCGATGCGCCTCAGGATAAACCTCACTGGCGTTGATATGAATTCCAACACGCGCGTTATACTCTTTAGCCTGTTCGAGCAGTATATTCAGGTCTCTCAATCCGCCTGCACGTTCGTTGTAGTGTCCGCTGTAATCGGTATTGGCGCTGTCATGTCCCTCCGCGCTGAATCCTTTGATCAGCACCTCCTGGCCGATACCGTCGGTCGCCAGATATATCTTTTTTATGTTGTCAAGGATCCGAAGGAATGGCTGCTGAGCACCGCTGGCAAAATTCATCGCGACCTGACTGCCCACAGTTGAACGAACATATTTATGGCCGTACGGCTTTGGCATGAATGATCTATACACAAGTGCTGCATCCTGCCAGTTGGCCTTGCCGTCGTAATTGCGGTCACCGGTGATAAAAACCTTCACCCATGGGAAACCGACTGTCTCGGATTCGATTTCACGATACTGCCACCTCGGCTTCAAACCTCTGCATACCTTGATACTGTTTTCTTTGACAATCTCCCAGGCGGTCCGCTTAATATCAACAACATCATTGCTTGCGATACCGCCCGCCAGCTTTCCCGAAGTCATAAAGAGATAATTTCCCGTATCAGAAGATGGCTCCATAGACGTAATCGGCTTAATTACCTCACGGCTTACACCAATATGACTGCCAAGATTGGTGCTCACCGTAGCGGCTATAGTTGCATCAGGGTCACTGCTGTCGATGCTTAGCAAGCAATTGCCGGGAAACGCGAAAGACATTAACTTCACATCCCCAGCCTCCTTGACCTTGGTAACTTGCAATACAACATTTTCTCTGCCTGCAGTAACACTTAATGCGACAATAATACCCGCGTCGGGAAAAGTCAGTTCATATAATCCTGAACTTTTTCCCCGTTTTTCGAATGTGATATTACACGGTTCCGCCTTGCCGTTTAGTTCGACCGTATTGACAGGTTTCCTTTGACCTGCCAGGCTCGCTCCAATTCTTGTGTTCTCATATTTAATTATTCGGGGAAATTCGGTATCAACAGTAACCCGCAACTCCCGATTTTCAAGTGTTACAAAATCAGCCCAAAGACTGCCGGTTAACACCATAACACAAACTGCAATAAGAACTCGTAATTTCATGCGATCCCGGCTCACAAAATAGATAGATTATCCGTTATTTTTTCTTAAACGGAACTCGAACGATAACCGTGTCGCCTTTGCCTTTTTCATCTGTAATGCTCTGGATCGTCCACAGATCGGTAAGGTTATCGCCGTCGATCGTACTGCCGCTGTAATCGCCCCACGACGTACCGTCCGTTGCGCCTTTTCCTTCGCCAAGCTTAACGATCTGACGCAGTTTACCCTTCGGGTCGCTGCCTTTACGCCATGCCATCCGCGGGCTGATAAACATATTCTCATTCGTCTCCTGAAATCCGACCAGCACATCCTCGTTGCTGTTAACCGCGATAGTCGTCTGGATATAGCTCGTCTTAGGATCGCTGATCAGCCCAGTTTGTACGATGGTCCCGTCCAGCTTAACCTGGTGCCACTGCACAGCGGCTCTGCCGTTGTAGTTGATTGCCTGCGAAAACCAGATACATCCGTTTTGCAGAACGAGGTTCTTCGGATTACGGTCGCCCGAAGAAGTCTTTTGCGTAGTACCTTTCTGCGGCGACTGTGGCGGCCAGCCGACATTGCTTAGTCCGTGCGCCTTCGTTGCGACAACAACGCTCTTTGGAGTACCATCGCCGCTGTCGGTCACCCTGCGGATCGTAAATTGACTATTGCTCAACTGGAAAAAGTACAGGTCTTCGATGTCGTCCTGTGTGAACACCGGATGGCCCAGACTGCCCGCAAAGTAATATGCGGTTGCTTCTTTGCCTGACTTCAAATCAGCCATCTTCATCACGAATGTATTCTCCTTCCCGCCCGGGAACGAGTAACCGACCCACTTCTTGCTGAACCCGATCCCGCCGCCGTCAACTCCGCCCGGTGCAGGCACCGGATATGTGTTCCACGCACCCTTCGGATCGCTCGTCTCGGAAACCGCGATATTGACGGGTTTCTTCTTTTCCTTATCCCACGGGTTCCACAGATCGAACCCGAACACTTTGTTATGCGGATCGAAGAACATCTTCGGATCGATCCCGCCGTTAAAGCACGACTGCTTAACACCCTGCACGAAATTTCCTTTTTTGTCGTATATAATAATGCCCGAGTTCGTCCCGTGCAATACATACCCGCCGCCCACAGCGATTTGCGGGTCGACCTGCCGGTTGCCATCCATCGAACCGTCAAACGCAAGGTAGCCAGCCACCATTCTCGGGTTGCCTCCCTGTTTTCGCTCCCTGCAATCACCGTTCTTGTTGAATGTATCTTTTCTCAGCGGAGTGATCTTGTCTGTCCGTACAGGAACCTTATCACCTGTCTGTTCTGCCTGCCCTCGCTGTCCTCTCTGTGCTCCTGTGCGTACAACGGGCTTTGCGGTTCCACGCTTGCCGGTCACTGTGTTTTCGCCTCTGTCGCTTTTGATTACGCCTGTAATCTTGTTGCCCGAAATGGTACCTTCAAAAGTAGACTTCCTTTCCTGGTCCCGAAACTTGCTCGTTCGTGTAAACGTCAGCTTGCCGTCCGCGAATTTAACGTCCGACAAAGCGCTCTGGCCCCGGGTGCTGATCCACTTACCAGCCAGCCCCCCATCATCGTTCGTATATATCTGAATCTTCGAATCAAACTGCCTTTCGCCGAAAGTCATCGTAATATCCCAGTACCCGACAACTGCCTTAGTGGCCCCGAACGCGGCCCCGGCCCAAACCATCGCCAGCAAACACACCAAAAACAAAGATTTAACCGACTTGTTACATAAATACGCCATGCTCATGATTACACTCCTATAAAAATGATTGATCGTTAAAACAGCCTGTTATAAGTTCCAACAGCATTACACCCCAAAGTACAAAACGCAAGCAAAAAAACAAGCAATTCCGCCGACATCTCCAACATAGGTGGTTTACTTGTGAGCCAGGCCTCAATGAACCTATATCATGGATAACATCAAGACGAATAAACGCTGGCTGTATTATTCAAAGGAATAATCGTCGGTGCATCCCAGCAGGAAGTGACGCTAAGGGACAACGAGTACAGACAACCAATATCAGACACAGCATTTATCTGGTACAGACATGATTGATTTCCTGGGTTAGATAATCGATATTTTGCTTTTATGATCCACCTGTTTTAGGTATAATTGCGACAGATACATATTGAGATTTGATTTTGTTTTTTGATGTTGGAATAGTCGAATGACAATCGCATAGGATGTATTTAATAGGGCAAGAAAATGTACTGTTATTTTTAAAAAGGGAGATGTGATGTTTAAACTGAAATTATTTTGTCTGATCTCGTTATTTGTTTTTTCGAACTCTGTTGATGCTTCTCTTGTTGCTCTTTATCCTTTTGATGTCGATGGTGCTGATATTGCAGGCGGTAATGACGCGGTTCTTGTCAATGGCACGCACGTTACAACAACGGCTGGTCAGTTCAAAGTTGGAACCGGCGCAGTCTCGTTTGACGGAATCGATGATTATGCGACTGCCAATGGTATATGTGCCAAAGTTGCAGGCAAAGATGTGACTATCTCAATGTGGATTAAGGCTTACTCTTCAGCTTTCAATGCTTTCTTCGCATCTTTTAATACAGCAGGCGGCACAGGCAACAGGTTGCTGCTCGGCCAGGAAGGCAGCAGCAGTTTTCTTTCCGTATATGATAACGGCTGGCGGCATAGCGGAGCGTTCGTGTTTAACGGTTCGTGGCATCATATTGCGTTTGTTTTGTCCGATTCGACCGATGAGGCCTTATTATAATAATTCAAGTTAATTCAAGCCGATGTCTGATAATATCATCATGATCTTTATTTCTGAAAGGATTTATGATGAGACCACTGAAAATCACCTATCAAATAACATCGAAAGAAATTGCAAACCTTGTCCGAACAGAAAAAGACGGCAGAATTCGGCAACGTCTCAGGGCAAT
>DAOWHR010000112.1 GCA_030641315.1 Anaerohalosphaeraceae bacterium
ATCTGGATTCAAATATCGCCCGGCTCACCCGAACCGATCTACTCCCAGATAGTCACCCAGCTAAGCCGTGCAATCGCCCAAAGCCACCTGACAATTGGCGATAAACTCCCTGCGGTACGTAACTTAGCTGCTGAAATTGTCGTAAATCCCAACACCGTCGCCAAAGCATATACCATCCTCGAACAGCAGGGCCTTGTAACGACAAAGACCGGCTCGGGCACTTATGTTGCCGATCCTCAACTGCGGGACAAAGACATTGCCCAATTCAACACACTCAACGAACGCATTGACAACATAATCACCCAGGCCCTCAACCTCGGCCTGACCGCCGACAGGATCATCGAACTGACAAGGACCAGACTTGCTCGTTTTGATACTAAGTCAAGTGGAGGTAACAACTTAAATGGATAATCAAACCGTAATTCAGACAATTGATCTCACCAGGTACTTCGGAACCTTCCGTGCTGTCGACCATGTAAGCCTGTCCATCCCGAAGGGCTGCATCTGCGGCCTGCTCGGACGGAACGGGGCGGGCAAAACAACCATAATCAAAATGCTGCTCGGCCTGCTGCCCCCAACAACCGGCTCATCGGCGGTTCTGGGTTGTGATTCGACCGCCATCACACCCGCAATCCGCCAGCGGGTCGGCTACGTCACCGAGGGCCATCACCTCTACCGATACATGTCAATCGATCAACTCAGAAATTTCCAGAAGCCCTTTTTCCCCGATCAATGGGACAACGATCTCTTCAACGAAATGATAGAATATTTCGATCTGCCCCGCAAAAAGAAGGTCAAAAACTTCTCCAACGGCCAGCGCGCACAGGTCTCACTCGCGCTTGCCATTGCTCCCAACCCCGAACTGCTGATCATGGACGACCCCACGCTCGGCCTCGATGCAGCCATCCGTCGCCAGTTCCTCGAAGGCATGATACACCTCATACAGAGCCGGGGTAAAACAATATTATTCTCAAGCCACATCCTTAGCGACGTCGAGCGTGTCTCCGACAGGATCATCGTCATAGACAAAGGCGCCGTCCGCGCCGACTGCACGCTCGACCAGTTCCAAAACAGCATCCGAAAAACCGCCATCAAGTTCCCGGCCAAGCCCCCATCTGTCGACACCCTCCAAGGCCTCCTCCACCAACGCGCAGACTCCAACCAACTCGAGATCGTAACGGTAGGGGCCTCCGAAAACCAAATCGAGGCGTGGGCAAAACAAAACAACGCCTCAGTCGTAAAATTTATCCCAATGAACCTCGAAGACACCTTCATAGAATACACCCAGCCGAAATCAGGCAAAAAACTTTTCCAGTGGGAGAAAATATAATATGAAATTCATAGCCCTGCTAAAAAACGAACTTAAAACCGCTTTTCCCTGGATACTGCTGGCATTAATAATATTCCTCTTCGTTGCTCTGCCAGCATTATATCTGGAAAGCGATAGCAGATGGGACAGTTTCGAGAGAAAAACGTCTCAGAAGGATTATTCAGGCTTTGGTAATTACAGTTTGGGTCGTAGTACATCTATGACGATTTTCGGTCCGGGTTTGCTCATCGCTTCTCTTGCCATGGGGGTGATTCTGGCCCTTCGCCATTTCTATGTTCCATTCTTTACAAAAACATGGCAGTTCACCCTTCACCGCTCGGTCTCAAGACTTACCGTCCTGTCTGCCAAACTGACCGCAGCGACAATTGCTTTCATCATTGCTCTGTTTATTCCATGGCTGACCATATACTCCATTTCATGTCTGGGCCGTCTTTTTCCGGTTCCCCCATCCATGACCACTTTTGTTGAGGGCATACTCTTCATCCTCACAGGCCTTGTCGCATATCTAGCCGTCGCCGCCTCCGCCATCTCAACCGCAAGATGGTACACAACAAAAATGTTCCCTATTGCTTTTGCGGCTCTTGGAATTTGTTCGATCTTTGAAATGTCCAGCATCGCATTAGCTTTTGTTCTGATCGTAATTATTTCTGCGATAATGAAAATTCAATTAATTCACAACTTCCAGACTCGCCAGTTCTGATTCGGAGATACTGATATGAATAAGAAAATTTTGAAACATACAGCTTTTTTCTGTCGTCTTGCCATAATACTGATAGTTTTCCTGACCATCACTTGTACCTTGCAGCTTATGGCCAAAGAGTTAGGACACAATTTGCTCGACAGAAAATATAATAGTATGAATCAGCCATATTATGAGGCAGAGCCGCAAACCACAGAAAAAACACGGGATGAAAAACTTTCGTCATATCAAAAAGAATTCCTCCCGGACGGCACTATCCATTTAATAAATAGTATCAATGATGAAAAAAACGGAATGATGTTTGGGATGCCTGGAATGATGCCCGGTATGATGCCTGGAATGTCCGGCAATGGTGAAGGCCCAAAGATAGAAGTGTACGATTCTAACCTAAACAAAATATGGGAAGGACCGTTCACTAAAAATCCGCATCATTATGTTGTTAGCACTTACAGCATGGGGCAGCCATCCTGGAGTAATATTGATACTCGTCGCAGAATTGATCCGGACTTTTCACGAGAATCTATTATCCCCGTCAGGGCTCTATATTCAGGCAAGTTGATTGCGACAGTTGAGAACTGGAGATATTCACCTGACGGTTTCTTCACTGGATACGATGACACCGGCACAAAAATCGGTTACCTTGCCGCAAATGGTTTTTCGAGAAATAAGTCCGATGTCAAACCTTTAGAAGAACTGGTAGGCTTTTGCGGGATTTCACAAACTTCTGCTCTAACGCCCATATTTGATTGGGAAACAGAAACCAGAATATATCGGCTGAACTTTAAAAAACACACTTGCGACGTGATTTATGAAAGTGATACTCCAATAAAGAGGCTCAGTTACTATAACCTGCCTGACGATGTTTTTGAGGATTATGATTTACCGCCTGCTCTACATATTGTCGATATCAACGGCGGTCATGCACTTCACCTGATTGAAACTGGCAAAACCATCACCATAAAACTTCCCCCGATGGATGGTGCTTATGGACAGATTGATATCCATCGATACAAAGAAGATTTCTATTTGTCATTCGATGGCGAGCGAGGCAGGCCTAAGTTTAACGGATTTGAGGATCATAAGAACTGGTATAAGCAAAACCGGAATAAACCCCGGACAGCATTTCTGGAGTTCCACAAAATTAATCCCGACGGCACTACCGTTAAGCTAAGCGATCTCGAATGGACAGAGATATGGAAGTATGATGAGGAAGATGAAAAAGAAGATAAAGAATATGAAGCGATGATAGAAGTTTACCGGAAAGTTGACCATGCCACCTCGTCAACGTCACCAACGATATTAATATTGTTTAAACCCTTGCTAAACCAAAAGAGTGAAGGGTATTGGCACCGTTTTCCACGTCCTGTCACTCAAATAATTGAACAAGTATCACCGTCAAATTCTATCTACTGCATCCTGCTTTCGATCATCGCAACCGCCATCGCCTTCCTCCACGCCTGGCCAAGACGCACTTCAAACGCTTCACTTGCCGCATGGCTCATCTTCGTCCTGCTGTTCAACCTGCCCGGGCTGCTTACCTATCTATCGCTAAACCACCACGAGCTCATCAGGTGCGCCAGCTGCAACAAAAAAAGACACCTCCGCGCAGACAACTGCATCGCCTGCGCCTCACCGCTGCCAACACCCCCAAACCGACCAACCGACCTAATACTAACCACCCAATCACCACCCGCACCAGCTTAATAACAGTAGCCCGAAGCGCGAGCGCAGGGATA
>DAOWHR010000313.1 GCA_030641315.1 Anaerohalosphaeraceae bacterium
AAAGATCTATCAGCACGTTTGGCGGTATCGGTAAGCCCTTGCCAGCCCGGTCTGCTATTATCAAGAAGTTGGCGCGGCGCGTAGTGGCGTTCTGAGCGCTCTCTCCTACGGCTACATCATACTTTGTTAGATCTTTATTTTCAAGTAATTCTTGAAGTTCTTCCTCGGTGTACGCGTTCTCATCTTGCGCAAGCTGCGCGTTGGGGTTATAAGGTCTTCCGGCAATGTCGATATTCCCTTGCATGGAGCGCGTCTGTAATATGCGAAGCATCCTTGCCGGCGTCATAACTTTTTGCAGCATGAAAACTAAAAGTCTGCCCATTCTCTTCTTGCCAAGACTGAGGTTGTCAAAAAGAAACTCGTTACCTACAAGCCCGGCCTTCTTCTTCTCCAGGATTGCAACCCCGGATTCCGCCCTGGTTGCTTGCCCCTGCATCTCCGGTACGACGTTCATTATCGCGGCTAACTTCTCTGACGCCAAAGATTCCAAGGCAACAATTTCATTTGGGAATTTAACGCCATCCATCTGCTGTGGCACCTTAGCCAGGTCGCTGACTTTAATCTTAGCGCCCGGTCTACTGCCGCTTTTTGTAAACCTCGTCTCGTCGGATGGCGATGCAAACGTATCATCATCATACCACCAGCCATAGGACGCAACACGGTTAATAATATCGGAAGCCTGGCTGTGACGCTTATTAATCTCGTCCTGCATACCTTTGGCAGCTTCAATCTTACCCCAAAATCTTTGACCGCGCTTCTTTGCGTAGATAGGGAATATATGAAACTCATTTTTTGCCAGGTCTGGATAGCCGTCTTCAAGGACTTGGCCGCCGCCTATGATAGTGACGCGCATTTTATCGACCTTCTGATAAGCTACGTCAATCTCCGGAATAGTCTCTATCTCTTTAACTTCTTCTTTCGACCAGTTTGTCGCGTTAAGATAAAACTCATCTACGATGTTAACGATAACCGGAACCCTATGATATTCCTTTTGCCAACACTCTATTATTCGATACTCTTTTCGTGCGACACTTATGAGGTCCGGGTCGGTAAGGGGTTCCTGTATATGCTCCATACTTTCGGGATGCTGGTATTCTTCTCCTGGAATATCCGTGCTTATGCTGTCGCCTTCAAACTCCTTTTCGGCAAACTCTTTGCCGATCTTATCTGCTTTCTTCGGCCAGAGCTGTTTTATCTTAGGACCGCTAAACCACTTGGTTTTACAGAGATATTCACAGTCTGAGAGATCTTTCTTCTTATGCGGGCCTAAGTAACCATCGTCCCAAGGGAACTGTTCTATAATTATCTCGCCCTCGATGGTTTTGTCATAGTCTATATACATATTGAAGAGGCCTCTGCCGGTGATACGCTGATCGTCGCAGACTTCGCTCTCCTCAGATTCAAAATCGTTCTGGTCGAAAATGACCTTTGAAACCACGTTTAAAATATCGGCAATCCTGGCGTCACCGCCCTCAATGGGGAAGTAATGGAGGTCGTAGCGATTGCTTCTCTGATAGCCGTCAAGTATATCCATCTTCGGCTCGATCTCGTTTATGGTCAGCGCGGGACGTCTTTCACCTTCAAGTTTTTTCTTGGCGCCCTCTTCCCAATGCCCTTCTCCGGAATAGTACCCTTCTGATGACATGGCCTTTGCACGCGCATCCTTCTCATAGAGCTTGGATTCCTTAAAGAGATTCTTTATATCCCCATATGTTTTTGTTTCTTCGTCTTTTTTCTGGTTCTCCTCTTTTTTTGATCCCTCAAAGTCCTGTATATCTTCGTGCGTATGTTGGGTCTTACCTTTACCGGCGGGCGATACGATATACCTCTCAGGCTGGGCCTCTTGTATAATCGCCCCTTCTGTGGGTGAACCTTGAGGCGCGTATACCGCTTCCTGCGGCGGAGCGAATTGGACGGTATGCGAGTGCCCGTCTACCTCCGAAGTATTACCAGTACCGTCGGGTTTCATGTAGACAAGGTGCGTGTGCTTATCATCTTTCGACGTTATAAATATCATTCGGCCATCCACCCTTTCTCAGGACTAATAGTATTATCGCCTTTAAAAACACCCTTCCCGGAAGTATTATAGTCACGCTTCTCCTCGCGTTTTTTCCGAAACAAGCTGTCTTTTTTCCAGAAAGATAATGCCACGGCATCAGCTCTGTTTGGACTGTCGACGCCACGCTTACGCATCTCTTTCTTGCCTTCAACTTTTATCTTGCCACCTTCCCGGATCTCAAACTTAACCGTGGTCAGTTCGGCAATAAGCTCTGGATCATCAGGTATAGATATCGTTCTATTTTCAAACTGCTCTCTCAAGAACCACCAGAGCTCGTCGCGTAACTTCATAAACTGTTCTCTCTTCTTTGTAGGGTTCTTAGAAGAGTTGGCTTTGGCCGCTGATGTTTTGCCTCGAGCATCGACCGCGTAGATCTTCTTCTTGGGTAAAAGATCCTTAAGTCTATAATAGACGCCATTACCAATACCTACAATGTCCACAAAGGCCGCAGCTGCCTCTTGTTCCTCCAGTTCTTGAAATGCCCACTCAACCGTCTCCATGGTATTTGGCGAATTAAACTTAAGAAGCGGTAAGATACTACCGCCGTGTCTTGGCGCCAGAATACTGTCGTCGCCCCCGGCGCCCACGTCAAGACCATAGACCAGCGGATCATCGTCAAGAGCCTCTATATGCCTATCAACCGCATCCATCACCCAGTCGTAAGGGATGAGCGTATCCGGATCTGCGTTTGGCGGTAAGCCAAGCACACACACCCGGTAGGTATTTGAATCCTTGCCATACTTCTTGGCCAGACGTGCTATGAGTGCGCGGCCCTGGGGTGTTCCGCCCACGAGCTCGCTCTCCTCAGAGTTCCATTGCAGCGGTACCCACTCGTCACGATTCTTCGTATGGCTGTCGATCGCGTATCCCGTGGAGCGCGTAGGATTGAATATCATAATGACGAAGTTGCAGAAACCGGTCAGCGTAGTATCAAAGGGCTTAAAGACCGCATCCGGCAGACCAGAGGCCTCGTCTATGACGATCATCATGTACTTTTCGTGGAAGCCTTGAAGGGCCTCCGCCTGCTCATCGGCCGTGCCCTTAACGTTCACGGTCCTGGCCGTGGCAAACCAACGCTTGCCCCAGTCGTCCTTCTTTGGGGCCTTGGAGTATACTCTCTCCGATTGAACTTCAATCCAGTCTTCGATGAGGCTGCCGTTAAGGAGCTTCTTGATCTCGGACCAGAGTACGTCTTTCAACTGCTTGCCGCTATTGGCCGTGCATGGTATCTTCGGCCATGGGAAGCAACAGAGCATCCAAAGAATCAGCGCGGCGGCGAGAAAGTCCTTGCCGGTACCTGTACCGTTCATGATGGATAGGCCGCTCTTATTGGCATAACGCTCCGCTTCCTCGGACAGTTTCTCGCCCTTACTG
>DAOWHR010000430.1 GCA_030641315.1 Anaerohalosphaeraceae bacterium
GCATATCGTCTCGCTTGCGTCGCACATCGCAAGTCCCGTACGCTTACCACCAAGATCGATCGCAAGATAACGCATTAAATAATTCAACTCCAAAACTTAAAGGTACTTCTGGCCGCCATTCGCCCTGATCTTCTCGATCAACTCCTTAAGACGATGGGCCTCATTGATCGGACAAACCAATGTCGCGTCAGCACTGTGCGCAACAACCATATTCTCAAGCCCCATAACAGCGATCAGATGCCCCTTATCCTCAGTGACAATGATGTTATTATTGCTATCGAGAAGCTCGCTGGTGTCTGAGACAACAATATTATTATTATCATCGGCATGGATAATATCAGCTAACGCGGCAAACGAACCCATATCAAGCCACTTGCAATCCAGCTTCACCGCGTAAACTTCGCCGGCCTTTTCCATCACCGCGTAATCGATACTTATCTTGGGCATCTTAAGGAACCATTCCTTAAGCGTTTCTTCCTGCCTCGGCCCGTCCCAGTCCGCACATATACGCTTTAGAGGCTCACTGGACTCCGGCAGAAACTCACGCAGATGCTTCAGCACCGTCGCTGCCTTCCACACGAACATTCCTGAGTTCCAGCAGTAATCTCCGCTTGCAAGATATTCACTGGCAACCTCAGACGCTGGCTTTTCTGCGAATTTCTTAACCGGATGAACCGCATTGTCGCACCCTTCGATTTCCTCCCCGTCACCCAGATTGATGTAACCAAGCTGGGTACTGGCAAACGTCGGCTGAATTCCGAATGTCACCAACGCCTCGGGATTCTTTTTCACGAACGTCAAAGCGTCACGCATCGCAGAAGCAAAAACTTCATTCGGCTCGATAACCTGATCCGCAGTAACAACAGCCATCGTCGCAACAGAATCATACTTGTTCAGAATCGTCGCAGCAAGCCCGATAGCACCCGCCGTATCACGAACCGCTGGCTCTGCGATCACATTACCATAGGGAAGCTCCGGCAAATTCTCACGGACAATATCAGCGTACCCCGCATTGGTCAGAACCAGAATATTGTTCGTATCGAATATCGTCGCAACACGATCATAACACTTGCGAAGCAGCGTATCGCCGTCAAGCAGCTCAAGAACCTGCTTCGGCCGTTTCTCACGGCTCAAAGGCCACAAACGCTTACCGCTTCCACCCGCCATTATTACTGCGAAATCCATATCAAACCTCTAACCAAAACTCAATCTGAATTAAACAAGATAATCGTCATCGATCTCAGTAACAGGAGCGATTTTCTCTGCCAAATCCTCAAAACCCTCCCTGCCCATCAATGCGAACGTTGCCTCTTTACCAAGCTCCACAGCAGGCTGATCGTAAGCGTTGATCGCGAACAACAGCCCTGCCAGCGACGTCGTAACCTCGAACAGGCAGATGAACTCACCGATTGCATGAGCGTCGATCCTGTCGAACATAACCGTCAAACACGGCCTCTTGTCCTTCAGCAGCGCATATTCCGTCGCAGCCTTTTCGCTGTTCATCAGCTTCGCCATGCTCGCTCCGGCAAGATACCCAAGCTCAGGCGCACAATCAGGCGTACCGCCGATTGTTATATCACGCCCAAATTCCTTAACCTGCAAAAAAGTGAACAGCTTGTCATTTGGCCCCTCACGATAAAGCTGAACCTGGCTGTGCTGATCGGTCGTACCCAAAGCCTTCACAGGCGTAGGCCCGATAAAACGTTTATTGCCGCTAAGATCTTCGCTCTTGCCAAGGCTCTCCGCCCACAACTGACAATACCAGTCCGACATATCCTTAAGATGATAAGAATAAGGCATCATAACACTGATAGGCTTACCCGCCATATAATAGTTCCAGTTGATCGCTGCGTTGATCGCTGCAGGGTTCTTATAAAAATCCGTATTGCTGCATCGCTCATCCATACTCCGCGCGCCTTCGAGCAGCCCGTCAATATCGATACCGCAAACAGCAGCGCTCAATAAACCTACCGGGCTAAGCACGCTCCACCTACCCCCGACACCGTCAGGAACCTCAAGGTCGACAAAACCGGCGTCGTTCGTTATCGTACGCATCGTACCGCCGTTAGCGTCAGTTGTCGCGATAACATTCTTCGCATACCCATCCGCCCCAAGCTTTTCCAGCAGCATTTCACGAACCACAAGAAACTGGCTCGCCGTCTCTGCCGTCCTCCCGCTCTTGCTGATAACATTGAACATCGTCTTGTCAAGTTTATCCCCTGCCCAGTCGAGAAAACTCCCAACCTGCATCGGATCGACATTGTCAAACACGAACAAACGAGGACAACCATCGCCCCGCTGTTTCTCGTCAATATTATACATGTATGGATTAAGAGCGGTCTGCAATGCGATATTACCAAGAGCAGAACCGCCGATACCAAGCACGACAAAATTCTCATATTTGCCCTTGATCGTCTCTGCGACCTGCTTTACCTGCGAGATATAAGTCTTGTTAAAAGGCAGATCACGATAAGGCATCTGCCCCGCCTTGCGAAGATTGTTCAGATCAACTATCTCCTTACCAGCCTGATCCGCAAGCTCATCGAGCTGCGAGTGCCCGATACCATGCTTAACACCGATAACATTACTCATCACATTCTTATAATAAAGATGAACCCTTCCCTGACCCAACGCACGACTCCTTAAATACTTAAAATAACGTTAATATATACTGATCACGATTGAAATTTCCCGTTTCTGCGCGGTCAACCAACGATGCAACCGTAAGTTACGACTTTACTCGCGAAATTTCACTACCCTTAAGGGTATACAACCTGCTTACTGGATTTTATTCCAACGCGCCCAATAAGCAAGCATTTTCTCCCAATTTATAAACTCATCATACATCTGAAACAGGCTCTGTCAGCTGTATTTCCGCCCGATCATCCCTTTTCCATACCGTTTCTTGATCTCATCAACCGTCTTATCAAGCTGCTTCTGCTTGTCGTCCGCCCCATCGAACAAGCCCTTCTGCTGCGAACCAGCCTCTACAAATCCTGAAACACCAAACCCAAGCAGCCGCAACGGCCGAAACCCTCGACATGCCCACTTCTCGAAAACACCTTTTGCCTCATCCCACAAAATCTTCGTAACATCAGTCGCCTCATCCAGCGTCCTGCTTCTGGTTATCGTCTGAAAATCACCATAACGAAGCTTTAGCGTCAAAGTCTTAGCAGCCAGCCCCGCACCGCGAAGCCTCATCGCCACAAGCTCAACCTGCCCACCAAGAACCGCAAGCAGCACTTCCTTATCCCCGATATCCTCAGCGAATGTCTCCTCCTGAGAAATACTTTTCGCCTGACCCGGCAGTTCCACCTTACGCCCATCGATCCCCTGCGAAAGCTCCAATAATTGTTCCGCCAGATTCCCAACGATCCCCCGCAAATGCTCGATATGCATCCCCCGAAGCTGCCTTACCCGCACAATCCCATGCTCTTTCAACTTCTTAGCGGTAACACTCCCCACTCCCCATATCCGCCCAACATCCAGCGGATCGAGTATCGCCTGCTTATTCTCCTCGGTAATAACGCAGAACCCGTCCGGTTTATCAAGATCGCTGGCCAGCTTAGCAAGAAACTTATTCGGCGCGATACCCACCGAAGCGACCAAACCAGGCTCATCTTTGATCGCGTCTTTAATCTCATGTCCGATCTGCTCGGCACTGTCCCATATCCCAATAGAACCGGTAACATCGAGAAACGCCTCATCAAGAGATATAGGCTCTATCAACGGCGTATAACGCTCGAACACCTCATGGATCATCCCCGACACTTCAGCATACCGTCCACCGCGAGGCCGCACTATAACCAGACCCGGACAAAGACGAACAGCACGAGACATCGGCATCGCAGAACGCACACCGAACCTCCGAGCCTCATAAGACGCCGCCGCAACAACACCACGCTGAGACACGTCTCCCCCGACAACAACGGCCTTACCCTTCAATTCAGGATTATCAAGCTCTTCCACCGATGCGAAAAATGCATCCATATCAACATGAATTATCCGCGATGCACGATACATAATACCATTCCACTAACAAAAAAAGGACAAAAAAAACAATGAACCACAACCAATATATTATAACCAAAACCACTGTCGTAACAATATGAATTTAAAAGTTGACTGGAACAGAATAATCGATATATTATCAATAACCTCGTTATTAAATATCGAAGATCAGTGTATGGAGGCTAAGTATGTATCTGCCCATAAAACATGACCTGCTGATTGCCTCCGCCCCCCCCATCAAGCCGAAAACAAACTTGTCCGGCTTTACACTGATCGAACTCCTCGTGGTAATGGCCATCATCTCAATGCTCATGTCCATAATGTTGCCATCACTGAATAAAGTCAGGGAGATTGGCAAAAGCACCGTCTGCCTTTCCAATCTCAGGCAATTCGCCCTCGCATGGACCATGTACGCACACGACAATGAAGACAGGATATGTGCGTCGGACACAGAGTGGAACGGAATTCAACCATGGAACGGCGGATATGGGCCTGGCTCCCAAAGCGGTTTCTGGGTATCCGACGGACCTGGCATGCCCTACAACGATTTCTGCGGAACGGAATTTGCCATCAAAAACGGTGCAATATGGCCATACGTTGAAATCTTGGACATATATAAATGCAAAAGCGATAAAGGCGGATTCGTTCGCAGCTATGCAATCTCACACGCTATGGGCAGCATATATAATCTCAACGGCGAGGTAAACTTTTCCACAACAACTGACATTACAAGGCCTTCACAAAAAACGGTTTTCATTGACGTCGAAATATATCCGTACAGATTTGGTGGCGGAAACATGGAAGGTGTCGGCCCCGAAGGAAGCATCGACCCGATAGATACGTATTCTAAAATATGGAATAGTGACATCTCACGCTTAACCTATAGACACAACAAAGGCTGCAACATGTCATTTGCTGACGGCCACAGCGACCGATGGAAATGGAAAGACAGACGCACA
>DAOWHR010000360.1 GCA_030641315.1 Anaerohalosphaeraceae bacterium
ACTGTTTTTAAAATATTATATTATATATCTATATACAGTACGCTCTGGTCAGAAGAGTCAGCAGGTAAAAAAATATTGTATAACACTCACTAAAATGCTTTCCAGACAGTGGGTTTTCGAGTAGATTATAGGCGAAAAGGTAGATGTTTACTTCACGATAAAGTTACTGAGGTGTTTATGAAGGTAAAATTCAACAGGGCCGCATTACAGGAAGCTCTGGGTCTTGTATCCAGTGTTGTGCCAAGCCGTACGCCGAAACCTATTTTGCAATGTCTGAGACTAACGACCGAAACCGATGCGGTTACTGTCAGTGCAACCGATCTGGAAGTCGGGATCAATTATCAGGTTGTGCAGGTTGAGATCGAAGAACCGGGCGATATAGTCGTTCCGGCAGACAAGCTGCTTTCGATCGTTCGTGAAAGCATCGATGAGGTGATCGAGCTTCAGGCTGATGATTCGACGGTGCAGATACGAGGGGCTGACAGCCACTTTACGATCTACGGTCATGATCCGGCACAGTACCCGGCAGTTCCCGGTCTGGGTGGAGAAGCGGATTTTACTATCAATCTTGACAAGATGCAGGAAGGTATCGAACTTTCTGTCTTCGCGACCGCAAAGGAAAGTACGCGTTACGCATTGAACGGCATTCTGTGGGAGGTGGAAGGAAAGAAGCTTCGGCTTGTCGCTACTGACGGCAGACGTCTTGCCAGGAGTATGGTCACTTTGAATTCTGTAAACACCGACAAACTTCCTGACGGCCGCATAATCGTTCCTTCCAAAGCGATGACGCTGCTGGACCGGGTTGGCGGCACAAAGGATTCGCTGGTGTCTATTCGTTTTGTGGATAACCAGATCGTTCTTTCAAGCGGCCAGGCAATTATCAGTTCTAATCTGGTAGAGGGCAACTTTCCGAAATACGAAGATATTATCCCGAAAGGATATACAAACAAGATTACACTCAACTGCGATGCTGTGCTTAGTGCGGTCAAAAGAGCGGCTTTATTGTCGAACGAAGACAGCAAGGGTATCAAGCTTTCGATTAGTGAGAAGGTGCTTGTTTTTTCCAGCAGAGCGCCTGAGACCGGTGACGCTCAGATCGACATGGCGATCGAATATGACGGTCAGCCGATAGAAGTTGGTTTTAATCCTCAGTTCCTTATCGATGTTCTTCGGGTTATCAAAGCTGACGAGTTTGTGCTGGAACTCGGTGATTCTGACAGGCCGGGCGTGATCAAAAGCGGAGACTTCCTGTATATCGTGATGCCGGTCAATCTGTAAAATCATTTGTTCCGGAGTAAAGGATGGATATGCCGGAAGAAAAAGATCAGGACAACCTCTTGCGAAGTGCAACAGCATGGCAGTGGCGTCGTAAAGATCGAACGAGTCCGCTAAGCAAGTGCCTTGACGGTTATATGAGAACCAGGCAGCGGGCGTTGGAGAAGAATTCGGTTGTTGTCGATGTGTGGCAGCAAATACTGCCTGAAGAGATCAACAGGCACTGCCGACTGGCTGAAATTTCCAAAGGGGTGTTGAGGGTAGAGGTCGACCCCGGGCCTTACATGCATGAGATGAGGTTGCTCAGCGGCGAACTTGTAGACCTTCTAAACAGAAGCTGCCCGCGGGCAGGTATAAAAAAGATCAGCCTTTTCGCAAGAAAGGCAGACAGTAATAACAGGTCAGACCTGACCGAATAGGCGAAAATTATTTTGACCATTTTGCGCTCAATTAAAATTGTGAGCGACTAAAGAGGAATTATGACAGAACAGACTTATGATGCCAGTAATATCAAGGTTCTCGAAGGGCTTGAAGCGGTCCGCAAGCGCCCTGATATGTATATAGGAAACACACAGACCGGCGGTCTGCACCATCTTGTTTACGAAGTGCTGGACAATTCGATCGATGAAGCTTTGGCTGGTCGATGCGACAAGATCATCGTGCGCATAAACGTCGACGGAAGCTGCTCAATCGAGGACAACGGCAGCGGTATTCCTGTCGATATGCATGAAGAGACCGGCAAAAGCGCCCTTGAAGTGGTTCTTACGATCCTGCATGCGGGTGGTAAGTTCGATGACAAGGCTTATAAAGTTTCCGGCGGCCTGCACGGTGTTGGTGTCAGTGTGGTCAACGCACTAAGCCAGCTGCTTGAAGCCGATGTTTATAAAGGCGGTAAGCACTATCATTTCGAATGTGTTCGGGGCGTACCTAAGGGACCGGTCAAAGTGATCGGCGATACGAATAAACAGGGCACGAAAATAACTTTCATGCCGGACGAGGAGATTTTCAGCACTGTGGAGTTTCAGCATGACACACTGCTCAAAAGAATTCGCGAAATGGCATATCTGAACGCAGGTGTCTATATTGTCTTTCAGGATGATCGGATAAACAAAAAAGAGATATTCCATTATGAGGACGGGCTTAAGGCATTCGTGCAGCATCTTAACGAAGGCAAAACGGCCCTTTCGGATGTTATCTACTTTGAAAAGGAAGATAACGAAAGCGGTTTGGCCTGCGAAGTGGCAATGCAGTATAATGATGGGTATACCGAAAATCTCCTGGCTTTTGCCAACAATATTCGCAACATCGACGGGGGAACTCACCTGTCCGGTTTTAAGACTGCGCTTACGCGAACAATGAACGCATACGCCCGCAACGCGAACATGGTTAAGGGCGGCACCTCTACAACAGGCGATGACCTGCGGGAGGGTTTGACAGTTATTATATCCGCGAAAGTTGTCGACCCGCATTTTGAGGCACAGACGAAGGTAAGTTTGTCAAACCCAGAGGTTGGCAGCTTTGTCGAGACCATGGTCAACGAAAAGCTGGGTATTTATCTCGAAGAAAATCCCACCCAGGCCAAACGCATACTGAACAAGGCCATTCAGGCGGCCACAGCTCGCGAAGCGGCCCGAAAGGCCCGCGAACTGACCCGCCGCAAAGGAGCATTAAGCGGTGCGAACCTGCCTGGCAAGCTCTGGGACTGTTCAAGTAAAGATACGGTATCGACTGAGATATTCATAGTCGAAGGCGATTCTGCGGGCGGTTCTGCGAAGGGCGGACGAGACAGAAAACTTCAGGCAATTTTGCCGTTAAAGGGAAAGATCCTCAACGTTGAAAAGGCAAGGCTTGAAAAAATGCTCGGCCATGAAGAAATACGGACGATCATCAGCGCTCTTGGAACGGGTATCGGTGTCGATGAGTTCGATATCGAAAAATGCAGATATGGCAAGATCGTTCTTATGACCGATGCAGACATTGACGGCGCCCATATCAGGACGCTTTTATTGACGTTCTTTTTCCGCCAGATGCCTCAGTTGTTCGAGACGGGACGAATCTTTATCGCTCAGCCGCCTCTCTATGAGGTTAAGATCAAGGGCAGAAAGAAAAGCGAATACATCCTTAACGAATACCAAATGCGTCAAAGGATGGAAGCCAGGGGTCTCGAAGGAACCAAGCTCGTTATGAGTCTCAGCGAAAATGAATCCACGGAGATTGACGGGGAATCGCTCAGGGTACTGGTTAAACTTCTCAACGATGTCGAACGCAGCGTAAGTATTCTCGAAAGACGTGGTATTATTTTCAAGAAATTCGTCACCGATCTTTATGACGGTCAACAGCTGCCGATCTTTCATGTTCGTGTGGGTGGCGAAAGCGAATTCTTTTATGATAAGGGAGAATTTGAAAAGCGGGTACGCGAACTTGAGGCCCAAGCCGATGACGAACAAATCGACGCCCCCCCGAAAGCAATATCTGAAGAACTCCATGAAGTTGTCAGGATCAACGAGATAGCTATCAAGCTTAAGAACAACTATGATATAGATATCAGGGACTTTTTGCTCAAGCCGATGAAAAACGTTGCTGGCGAGGCGCTGCCGACAAAATTTGAGATGCAGGTTGGCGAAGATAAATATCAGGTAGCATCGCTTGACGGAATCTGTCCTGCGGTTCGTCAGATCGGCGGCAAGGATGTCGAGATCAAGCGATTCAAAGGTCTTGGCGAAATGAACTCCGATCAGCTATGGGATACAACGATGGATCCTCAAAGCCGTACGATGCTTCAGGTGAAGGTTGAAGATGCCGGTGAAGCTGACCGTCTGTTCAGTATTCTTATGGGTGATAATGTCGAAAAGAGACGTAACTTTATTAAGGACCATGCTCTGGAAGTGCAGAACCTTGACGTATAAGTCAGCGAATATGCTTGAAAATATCCAGTATTTATATCAAAATGGCCGAACAATCTGATAGGAAGCTCTTTGCTCAAGAGCCGAAGATGGATCGAAAGGATGCGGAATTATGCCAAATACAATAAAAATTCTATTTCTCACACTTGCTTTTGGGATGCTTGCAGGCGGATGTCAGAACAAATCTAAAGAGGATCCGGCGCGGTCGATGGACCAAAGGAAGAACGACCTGTTGATCAGGGTCGAGAAAAAGTACGAAGATCCTAAAGCTCATTATCAGCTTGGTAAACTATATCAGTCAGACGGTCTCTGGCAAAAAGCCGAATTTGAGTTTACCGCGGCTATGGGTTATGACCCGACACACAAAGAGGCCGAAGCTGCGCTGGTTAAGGTCCTGCTCGATTCGGGCAACAGGCAGCGCAGCGATCTTATGGCCCAGAACTTTATTTCAAAAGCGAGTTATTCACCTGCTCCCTCGCTGATGCTTGGAAGGGCGTTCCACAAGGAATTGCTTGATGATTACGCACTTACCTGCTATCAGCAGGCGCTGAATCTGGCACCCAATTCGGCTGGACTTAATAAGCAGATGGGCTATTACTATCTCAACAAGGGCGATGAGATCAGGGCGGAAGAATATCTCAAACGTTCGTTCCAGCTTAATCCGAATCAGCCGGAGGTCGCAGGCGAACTAGGCAGGATGGGAATCGTTGTAGCAGTTCCCAAAAAGAAGGAATCCGGCTTGAAGATCGATAAGCTGATAGATAAAATTCTCAAAAAGGAAGAAAAGAAGTAGAGCTTTAGCCGCATAGATCCAACTGTTTTAAAACTTCATCTCCTCGATAACATGCCGGTTATCGAGGTTTTTTTACGATTTACGGAAATTACAAATGTTTAAGGGAAAAGAGTTGATTACCGTGGGTTTTTCGCCTTGCTGGGATATAACCTGTTTTATTGACGGTCTCGAATGGGGCGATCATAAGCAGGCAGCTTCCAGGACATCGGTTCCGGCAGGCAAAGCTCTCAATGTTTCCCGCGGACTTGCTCAGCTTAAAGCAGCCTCGACAGCGGCCGGTCTGTGGGGCAATGTCGACAGCAAGCAGATGGTCGAACAGTTGAGCAGTTTGAGTGAATTGATAAAGATTCGTCACACCAAAGTTAAAGGTGCCACCAGGCAAAATATTACGATAGTCGACACACGTAATCATCGCGAAATGCACCTTACCTCACCAAACGAACTGGCCAATTCCAAGTCTGTCATAGCTGTAGAAAAAACACTGAAAACGATAATCGACCAAAATACGGTATGTGTCTTTTCCGGTTCCATGCCGACAGACAAATCTTTGGCGGCTATCGCTGAATTGTTTGAAACGGTAAAGGCCTGCGGAGCGGATATTGTTCTTGATACTTCCGGTGCGCCGTTAAGAAGGCTTGTCAGCACAGGCTCCGTTGCGGTAATCTCGCCGAATCTTGACGAACTTGGCGACCTGCTCGGCAAAACCGTGCCGGATACGCCAGCGGCGATAACTAAAGCGGTCAAACCATTGCTGAGAAAAGTAAAGACAGTCCTTGTAAGCAGGGGGGCCAAAGGTGCGATAGCGGTAACTGGAAAGGGATCTGTCCGGGCAAAATGCACCAACCTTTCGTCAGGCAATGTTACCTCGACAGTCGGCTGCGGTGACTATCTCCTGGCGGGATTTCTTGCCGGTCTGAAACAAACCGGGAAAATTTCATCAGCGGTTGAAAAAGCTGTTACACATGCGACAGCGAAAGCATGGGGATTGGAGTCTGATCTGATTTACGAGAAGATGAAAAAAGCAATCACAGTAATAACCAAACACAATTATTAAATGGAGCTTGAGATGTTATTGTCATTAAGTGAATTTATGTCGTTTAATCCGGATGAATTAATTGCACTGTCATTTGCTTTTTTACTGGGTGGTCTGATCGGTCTTGAACGTGAGATAAATGGCAAGCCGGCTGGTCTGCGAACGAACATAATCATTTGTGTTGGGTCCTGCGCGTTTACTATTCTTGCCTGGCACTTTGGTGATAATGTCTCCGGCGACGCATCGTCAAGGATAGTGGCGGGTGTCATTACCGGCGTTGGCTTTCTTGGCGGCGGTGTGCTTATTCGTGAAGGTTCCAGCATCCACGGGCTGACTACGGCGGCAAGTATCTGGTTGGTCACAAGCATCGGCATCGCATGCGGGATAGGCCAGTTCGCCATTGCGCTGATAGTGACGGTTATGGCTCTTATAGTTTTGCTCGCCCTGTCACCGCTTACCCACCGGGTGCGTAAGAAAAGAAATGATAAAGCACAAACGCAACAGCAATAGGGGCAAATTGGGGTTGACAGAAATTACTCTAGCTGAGTGAAGTTTGTGGGATTTTTTGGTAATCGCACTGCAACCGTGCCGAGGCCGACGAGCTTTTTGGATGCCCCGTTTTCGTCGGTTTCATTGCTATGTTGGCTTTGCTGAGAAGGTTTTAATCCCTGCGCTCGCGCTTCGGGCTGCTGTTGTTTAGCATTTATACTTTCACCTGACAGTATAAATGCCTTATAGAATCTGTGATTTGTGCCGGTGTGAATGACATTCGATATTTACCGCGACAGGCAGTGAGGCGATATGGCACGGGGCGGTTTCGATCTTTACGGCAAGGGCGGTTGTGTTTCCTCCAAAGCCCTGCGGTCCGACATTAAGATCGTTAATTTTTTCCAGCAGTTCCGTTTCCATCTCCGCATAGAACTGCACGGGATTATGATCGTCGATGTTTCTTAGCAGAGCCTTTTTGCTGATAAGGCACGCTGTTTCAAAATTGCCCCCCAGGCCGACGCCGATAATGAAAGGCGGGCAGGCGTTGGCTCCGGCCTGTCTTACGACATCGATGATCCAGTTGCTGACCGTTTGTTTTGTATCGGTCGGATTGAACATTTTGAACCGGCTTTTGTTTTCACATCCACCTCCTTTAGCCATGACGGTTATTTTCAGCTTGTCGCCCGGAACTATTGAATAGTGTATCACCGCGGGGGTGTTCGTTTTAGTGTTGGTCCGTTCGTTTAGGGGTTCGGCAACTATTGATTTTCTAAGGAGGCCATTTTCGTAACCTTTTGCGACGCCTTCATTGATCGCATCGGTTATGCACAGTTTGGGATCGTCGTCGGGCACAGAGATCGTTACATCGGCGCCCTGTTCGACGAATACAACCGTAAGCCCCGTATCCTGACAAAGCGGGATGCGTTCCTGTTGGGCAAGGGATGCGTTCTCGATAAGCTGACCCAGGATTTTCTTTGCTCGTTCATCCGTTTCGCGGTCCGCGGCACTTTTTAGAGCTTTCAGAACATCGTCAGGCAGCTCATAGCAGCTTTCGATGCAAAGACGCTCTACGGTTTCCACGACAGTTTCATATTGTATGGTTCTTGTTGCCACCGGTTTTATTCTTTTATTTCCACATCAAAAGTTTTGTATGCGGTATTGCCCAGGTCGTCGTTTAGCTCTACGGCGATAATGTGCTCACCTGTTTCGATATCCTCAACGGTAATGGTGAAGTCCTCGTTGGTTGTGTCATAGACCATATCGTCAGGCAGTGTTGATGACCAGTCTTCGTTGCTGTCGACGGTATAGCGGATGCGTCCTATGACGGTGAATTCATCGTTGATAGTCAGAGTCAAGGTCGCGCTGTTTTTGTCTGTTTTGACATTGGATTTTTCAATGGCCGGTGCTGTATTGTCAACTATGAAGGCGTTGCTGATACGTGCTCCTGTCATAGCTGTTGCAGGGGTGTTTGATTTTGCGTCACTGGCTGTAACTCGCACTTCATACCGGCCGTCTTCGACCGTCCGTGTGTTCCATTCCAGCTTTGGCTGAGGGTGGTCTTCCTTGATAGTGATCCAGCGGTCGCGTCCAAGTTTTCTGAACTGGTATGTAAAAGTAAGCGTGTCCTTGTTGTCATCACTGACAGCACAGTTTATGCCGAAGATACCGGGCTTTCCTTTTACTCTGTCAGCTGCAAGTTTGGCCACCTTCGGCGCGATGTTGTCGACAACATGAGCGATCGCGATCTCACGGATGATCGGTGTTTTGTTCGCCTGGTCGGTGGAGATGTTCAGACGGTACTGGCAGTACCTGCCCAGAGGGCATATCAATTGTGTCGGGGAAGAAAGTTCCACCGGGTTGGTCCACGGCGAAAACGACGGATCGTTCGGGTCGGCGACATTGCCCGAATGAGCCTGGAGCGATATCGTACAAGCATCAGGAATGGAAGCATCTAACTGGAGTTTTCCCCAGCGTGCAGGCTGGCCCGCGTCGATAAGGTCGGAAGTATATGTGCCCTCGGCAAAGAGAGTTTTTGACAGCTTGATAAGTTTTGCAGGATTTGAAACGGCAAGATACGCGTCGTTTCCGACAGTTCGGACAGCGGTGATCTGTGATGCAGTTTTGTCGGTGTATGGGATGTAAGCCCGCTCGGTGACGGGATTGACAGCGATCAGTTCGGCGTTGTTGCCTGTTCCCAGCAACAGTTCGTTGTTCTGCATTTCCATCGCGAAAAATACTGCCATGCCTGAGAATACATCTGTAACATAGCCTCTCGGGTCGATACGGTAGATATGGCCTGCGGTCTTGGGCATCTTGCCCTTAGGCTGCTGCTGTTGGGAAGGGCCCTGACTTGCCGGGTTTGTTTTGGTATTTGGAGTTTTGAGGTTCTTTGATTCGTCGTCAGATGTTTCTTTTTGGTCCGCTGATTCGTTGTCCGGTCTGCCCGGTTCTGCGGTTGCGGCGATGGAGGATAGTTTTGATTTTGCCGCTGCCGCTTCTGCCGAAGTTGCCGCAGCGAACAGATTTCCCCGACCGTCGAGCAGGAGGGATGTAATCTCGGCCTGGTCGCTGTCAAACAGAACCGCTGCGGTTTTTGTTACAGGGTTGATCTTGTATATAATTCCTCTTTTGTCGGCGCCTGCGAAAACAAACCCATCGGCATTTACGGCCAATGACAGGATGTTATTATCTTTGGAATCGTACACAACCTGAAGGTCGCTGCCATCGGCGTTGAGTTTGTAAACGATCCCTTCCGGGCCTGTGCCAAGATAGATGCTGCCCTTGTTGTCAAACGCGATAGCGAGAATATACAGGGTCTTGTCGGATTCATACAGCGTTGTGAACGTGCCTTTGTCGTAAGCGATCAGGCGTGATTTTTCTCCGCTTACTCCAGCGATGATCCGGCCGGCTGGGTCCGTTGCTATCGCGAAGACATGTTCGTTGGTAAACAGTTCTTCTTCCGTAGCGGCTTGGGGTGCGGTTGGATATATGACTTCACTTTTCCCGCTGGAATATTTAATGATCCTGCCGTTAGGGCTTGTTCCGAGATAAACATTGAGGTCGATATCGGTTGTCATAGCGTTAATGGTCCAGACGCTTTTCGACAGATCGCCAAGGTCGATCTCGCTGAACTTACGCGCCAGCCTCATCGTGCCGTCAGAATCGATTATGATATTTTCGGTTTCACCTTTGAGCAGGTCCGCGGCGGAAGCCTGGCGGCTTATCTTGCTTGTTACAGCGAACGATGCAGCTGTCATACAGCAGATCATTAAAGCAGCGATCATGAGTTTTGTATTGAGTGACTTGAGCATTTAAATTCCCTTTATGAATATAGTTAGGTTCGTATCTGTTTTTATGTTTTACTTTTCGACAGTTATCTTTATCTTTGAACTGTTCACGACAATAGTGTCGACAGGTATGCTGTTTTCGATCCAGTTATTGTTTGGCAGCAATTTAACAGATCGCTTGGTATCGGTCAGCAGCAGAGCCTTTGTTGAGGGCAGATACGGCAGTGGTTTTTCGTTTATCACAATGCCCTCAGGTTTTAGAGGCATGACCACATACATTTTGCCCCGGTCGACCGCGACGATGTTACGCAGTGAATCTACAAGGCCCGGTAGATCGCTCGCCGTAAACTTATGCGGCGCCAGCTTGCGGTTTAACTTGAGATATTCCGATGCGCCCGCAACCATAATTTCATATTGTCCCGGCGGCGTATCGGCAGGGATCGTTATTGACAGCTTTTGTAATTTTTTCGGAGCCATATACGGTTTCAGCGTAGCATAGATATCTAAAGTGTCACCGGGCTTGACAGTGGAGTTTGATATTTGAATCGAATCGATAGCTGATCTGATGTTGCGGGGTTCGATCTTGACATCGAACTCCATGCTTTTAATGTCTGCCTTTTCATAAGGATTGGTCAGCAGAAGCGAAATGGCGCTCGATGTTTCACTAAGCATATCAAAAACGGTTCTGCCAGACGATACATTCTTAAATGTAATTGGCTCAAAACCATCAACTTCGATATTAGCTGAATAAGTAACGAAGTGTTCGGGCGGGATTGCGCCTTTCATCGAAGCGGCACCTACGATGCTCGACATTACAACCTGAGCTGTCAGTGAACGGCTTACGGCGACGTTGCAGTTGTATGTCCTGATCTGCGTGTCGTTGAATCGGTCAACTGTGATCTTCATCGGGATCAACGGTGCTGTTTTATCAATCTCGCCGTAGACAGCATTGGATTCATCCGATCTAAGGGCGCCTTTTATCGTGCCCGGTGTCGAATATTTCCGTGACATTCCGCTGCTGGCGGCGATCACGGTGTGGATATAACCGTTTGACATGGGCAGGTTTGTCGGTCCCGTTCCGTCCATGTGGTGGCCGAACGCGTATACTTTGTTGCCGACAACTTCGGTAACCGTTCCGGTTCCTGCCATCGTAATATCGCCGGATACGAACGGGATCGCTAATACCGAACCGGGTTCATATTTGAAATCACTGGGTATCTGTGGCATTGGTGCCGCTGCTGCTGCGAGATTTGAATATGGTGTAAATCCCACCGATCGAAGCTGGGGTGCGATCTGCTGGCAAACACTATCAGGAAAAGATGTCATTAGAGGAAACAGCGAATTGGAAAATTGACCGCTGTTAGGTAACTGCTTTTGACTGATGTTTTTGGCTATCTCGGTGAGATCGATAGGTTTTGAAAAATCAATATTTGACGTCCATGAAGCATCGGGGAACTGGTCGTTTGGCGATGGTTTGAATTTGCCTACATCGAGCATGTCCGCTATCGGGGTTACGAGATAGAGAGGGTCCTTGGTACTGGCCCATCCTGCCGAAAGAGCGCCTGCCATCCTGCCGTTGATATATACCGGCGAACCTGAACATCCCTGAACCGGTCCGATATGCTCAAACTCAGGGCCGGTTCCTACGACCAGGATACGGTCCAGGCCTGGCTGGGTTCCTCGAACAACGCTTAGGATCTTGATCGGGAACTTTTCAATTTTGACGCCGCTAAGCACGGTCAGACAATAGGCATCCATATCGGTAGTTATTTCATCGATAGTGATGTATTTGCTCTTGTCAATAGCGAAGGCGGGCGTAGTTAGCGTGTAAAGCATTGTCAAACAGAGGGTTATGAGAGCAAACTGTGTCGGTTTGACTCTGACTGCCGGAGAATATCGCATTTCATTTTCCTGATAAAAAGGATAAGTAAAAAGCCAGCCAACAAAGGCCAGCCAAAGGATAAATATATTGACTAAGGATTTTAGTGTCATTGTCCCGATATTTCAAGGCAATAATAAACAATCTCTACAGGTGTACGCCCGGCGAGGAATCATCGACAGGAAATACGGGAGCGCAAAATACCTCCTGAATGAATGAGACATTGTCTCAAAAGAAGCCTGGACTTTATTCTCAATATGTATGCGATGCCTTTAGGTCAATCCTTTGTGCCGGAGGCTATTCTGTAAGATGTTCCTATTGCCAAAAAGAAGAAAAGCAGGTCAAAGAGCCCGAAGCTATCAGCAAATACTTCACTCTTAACACTCGAAACCTCGTTATTGAGTTTATACTCAAACTCTTCGAAGGCTAATTCTTTGAGCTGCTGTTTTTCCTGGTCAGTTTTCGATTCCCAAAGTGTTTTGGCTTCTTCGGCAACATCTTTTGGGTACTGATCTATTGAGTATGCCTCTTCAGGGTCTACTCCTGCGGGCCACCTAACGATCAGTCCGCTCTCTTGACGAGCGGCAATAATCCTGTCTGCAAGCCAGACAATCAGGTTTTCTTCTTCTTCAAATCCCTGAAGTACAGCTTCACGGATTACTTTTACTTCCTTGTCGATCATTATCTCGACGGTAATGAATTTGCCAGCTACAATAGCTATGATGGATATTGCAACAGCAATAACGCCGTTAGCGGTTCCGCCATCGGTTCCCCAGGCAACTGCTGCCCCAACTGCCGCGCCTATTCCCCAGGCCAGCCAGCCTATCTCATATCCCGAATAATAAGCGACGATGGCCCAGACAACAGCACCAGCAATACCTGCAATAATACCTGCGGCGATTCCCTTCACGATAGATACCTCCCGAAAAAGTAAAGTTAGAAAATATAGAGATAGTCTATATATGATTTTGGCGGTCGTCAAATATATAATAGCGTTTTTACCAATATCTCAGAAAAAATACCTTAAATTCAATATTTCAAAAACCGTCCATATTTCAAACGCTCAATATTGAAGTGCTCTAAAAACGAAATTTATTAAAAAAAGGCTTGTATATTTTGGTTTTTTGTGTATATTGCCCGTTCTGAAATTGCTCTGTCGCACGGGGTTGTGCGTCAATATGTGGGGTCGGTAGTCTCGCGACATGACCGACTCAAGCCTCCGTCAGAGCCAGATCAGTCCGTTTCGAGCGGACTTCGCGAGCAACTGATGAAAGATCATGCAAAGCCTGCGACAGTACTTTATAAGGTGAATATTGCGCAATTAGCCAAGAGCGGTTTGAAATTGCTTCTATGCTACCCGGTGGTGTAATTGGCAACACTTGAGGTTTTGATCCTCACATTCCAGGTTCAAGTCCTGGCCGGGTAATAAAGAGTTTAAGAGTAGTTTTATAAGGGTTTATATTATGTCCGAGCGTGTCGCTATTGTCATGGCCGCAGGCCAAAGTACAAGAATGAACACAAAGTTGCCCAAGGTCCTCCACGAGGTCTGCGGTCGCCCTATGCTCGAATATGTTCTCGATGCCTGCCGTACCGCTGGGGTACAAAAGGTTATTGTTGTCGTTGGGTACGGCAAGGATCAGATAATGGCTCGCTATGCCGATGATTCCGATGTTGTCTTTGTTGAGCAAAAAGAGCAGCTTGGCACCGGCCACGCCGTTATGTGCTGCCGCGAACACCTTGAAGGGCTAAAGGGTCAGGTACTCATACTGTGCGGCGACGCACCACTTATCCGCAGCGAAACACTTAAAACCCTCATAAACAAACACGAACAGGAAAAATCGAGAGCAACCCTTGCCACAACAGTCATGGACGACCCATCAGGATATGGCCGTATCGAGCGGGACTCTTATGGCAATATTCAGGGAATCGTTGAACACAACGACTGCAGCGAAAAACAACTGGCAATACAAGAGATCAACCCGGGTTATTTCTATTTTGACGTGCCGATTCTGCTTGAAGCACTGAAAAAAATAACGCCTAACAACGTTAAAAACGAATATTATCTCACTGATGCACTGCACATTACCATTGCAGAGGGGCACAAGGTTACCGCGGTAACCGCGGTGGCGCCGGAAGACGCGATGGGAGTTAATAACCGCTTCCAGCTTTCACAGGCGAGCAAGATCATGCAGCAGCGTATTCAGGAACGGCTCATGGAAAACGGTGTAACCATCGTTGACCCTCCAAATACCTGGATCGATGCCCGTGCCGAGATAGGCCAGGATACGGTTATCGAACCGTTTACTTATATACACGGCCAGGTCAAAGTCGGGCGTGACTGCCGAATCGGGCCGTTCGCGTATCTTCGAGAAGACGCGACACTTGGCAGCGATGTAGTACTGGGCGTATTTACAGAGATCAAAAGCTCAACTCTTGGCGACGGTGTTCGTGCAAGACACCACAGCTATATTGGAAATGCCGATGTTCGGGAAAATGTCAACATCGGTGCCGGAACCATAACCGCTAACTTTGACGGTAAAAATATCCATCATACGACCATTGGAAAAGACAGTTTCGTCGGTTCAGGCGCGGTTCTGATCGCTCCTCTTGAGATATCGGATAACTCACATATTAAGCCCGGAACCGTACTTTTACAGGAAGATATCGATAGTGTTGTCGGCAAGGAGGCGAAGTGAATAACAGTGAACTGAAAGTGTTCGGAGGCACAGGCAATCCAGCCCTTGCCAAGGATATTTGCAAATATCTGGGAACCAAATTAGGTTCGGCCAATATCGAAATGTTCCCGGACGGCGAGAAATTCATCAAGCTCGAAGAGGATGTTCGCGGAAGGGACTGTTACGTCATACAGTCAACCTGCCAGCCGGTCGATGTTAATCTCGTTGAACTGCTGATATTTCTAGACTGTCTCAGAAGAGCCAGCGCAAAACGTATTACCGCGGTCATTCCGTATTTCGTCTACGCCAGACAGGACAGAAAAGACGAAGGCAGAGTACCGATAACCGCAAAGCTTGTCGCGAACCTGATCACAACGGCAGGTGCGGATCGGGTTTTGGCTATCGACCTTCATGCAGCTCAGATACAGGGATTCTTTGATATACCGATGGATCACCTTATGGCTGAGCCAGTACTTGTCGAATATTTCAGATCCAAGCAGCTTGAGAATCTTGCCGTTGTCGCTCCGGATGTGGGTAACATGAAAACCGCTGCCAGATATGCATCAGCATTGGGCGGCGAACTTGCAATAATCCACAAACGCCGGATAAGCGGACAGGAAGTCGAGCACGGTGAGATCATCGGTGAAGTCGAAGGTCGCAACGTCATCATGTGTGACGATATGATCTCAACGGCAGGTACACTTTGCAGTGCCGCAGAATTGCTGAAAGAAAGAGGGGCAAAAAGGATCATCGTCGGTGCAACACACGGCGTTTTCGCGGGCCTGGCCATCGAAAGGATCGAAAAGGCGCCTTTTGATGAGGTTATCGTAACTGATACGATACCGTTAAACAAGAACACCAAACAAATTCATAAATTGAAAATACTTTCCGTTTCCGATCTGCTCGGAGAAGCGATTAAGCGGATACACAACAACGAATCTGTAAGTATAATATTTAGACGTAAAAAATAATATCGGGATAACATAAATGGAGTAGGCTTATTTAAACAGCTTACAATAACATTAGTGAGGTAGATATGGCAGATAGAATGAAATTAGAAGGACAGTTAAGAACAGCGGTTGGTACATCAAGCTCAGCTAAGCTGCGTAAGCTGGGCCAGACGCCGGCGGTAATGTATGGCCACAAAAAAGAATCAATTTCTTTTTCGATCAATGGCCACGAGCTTACAAAGGGTCTGCACCACGGCCACAGGCTCTATGACATCGTATTCGATGGCAAAGCCGAGACCCTTCTCGTAAAGGATATCCAGTACGATCATCTCGGTAAAAATATCGTTCATGCTGATTTCGTACGTGTGAATCTGGCGGAAAAGGTAACCGTTACCGTGGACCTTGAGTTTAAAGGAACCGCACAGGGAACACATGAAGGCGGAATGGTCGAGAACCATACTTCAAAGATCGAGATCGAGTGCAAAGTAAGCGAGATACCGGAATCAATCCCTGTTTTGATCAAGGAGATAGGGGTCGGGGATGCCCTTCATGCCGGTGAGGTCGAACTGCCTGCTGGCATGACGCTTGTCAGCGATCCTGAAACATTGATACTGACTTGCCACATTCTCGCCGTCGCCAAGAGTTCTGAGGAACTTGAAGAAGAGCTGCCTGCAGGTCCTGAAGTTATCACTGAAAAGGCTCGTGAAGAAGAAGAATAACAAAGCTTGCGGAGCCTGTATCCTTGAAAAGACTGTTGCAAATGTTATTTCCCAGTCATTTCGGATCACGGGATGATAACAGCATGACAGAAATAAAAGTAATAGTTGGACTGGGAAACCCAGGCACGAAGTACACCGGGACAAGACACAACATTGGATTTGAGATCATTGACAAATTGGCAGGTCGTCTCGGGACCGAAGTAAAGAAGAAAAAATACGGTGGTCTCGTGGGCGAAACTTTTTTCGACGGTACGAAATTGATGCTTGTAAAGCCTCAAAGCTATATGAATCGCTCAGGTCAGGCTGTGGCGACGATTAAGGGCTTCTTTCAGGTACCTGTCGAAAACATGCTCGTCATTACGGATGACATGGCGATCGAGGCTGGAATCATCAGGCTCAGAGAGCAAGGCTCGGCAGGCGGACATAACGGACTTAAAGATATTATTGCCAAATTGGGAACAAATCAGTTCCCTCGCCTGAGAGTTGGAATCGGACAAAGCGGAATGTTAACTGACGTAGACTTCGTACTGTCAAGACCTTCCGCTGAAGATAGAGAGCTTATCGAAAAAGCTGTTGAAAACGCGGTAAACGCAACTCTCTGCTGGTTAACGCAGGGCGCGGAAACAGCAATGAATAAGTATAACGTAAAAAATAACGGTTAAGAAAATACTATAAATGTTTAGTAATTTACGACGGGAGGTATCGCTTTGGATACTGTAACTATGAAATTGTATGAAGGTTTGTTTCTGGTAGACTCAGTAGAAGCAGCAGCTGATTGGCAGGGTACTATCGATTCAATCGAAATAGTACTCACACGAGCTGGCGCTGAGGTCGTTTCATCGAAAAAATGGGACGAAAGAAAACTCGCTTATGAGGTTAAGAAAAAGAGCAGAGGTACCTATATACTGGTGTACTTCAACTGCGATCCATTAAAGATCACAGGCATCGAGAGAGATGTGCAGCTGTCAGAAACTATCCTGAGGGTGATGATTCTCACAACCGACAGGATGAGTACCGATGATATCAAAAAGCCGACGCCAGTCGATGTCGTTGAACAGGCGAAAGAAGCCGCCGAAGCCGCCGCCGCTGCTGCTGCCGAAGCTGCTGTCGTTGCTGCCGCCGAAGCCGCTGCCGCCGCTGCCGCCGCTGCCGCCGAAGCTGCTGCTGTTCAGGAAGAAGCACCTGCAGAAGAGGAAACTGTTGCAGAAGAAGCACCAGTCGAAGAAGCTGTTACAGAAGAGCCCGCACCTGCGGAAGAAGCAGCACCTGAAGAAGAAGCTAAGTAACTGATACGGTAATGGCAACTTAAAAGCCTCAAAAGGGAGATTGAAATGTCAAGTTTTAATAAGGTCATACTGATGGGAAACCTGACACGTGACCCTCAGCTTTCTTATCTGCCAAACCAGACCGCAGTAGTTGAAATAGGTCTTGCTGTCAACCGCAGATTCAAAAAACAGGATGGCACCCAGGGCGAAGAAGTTTGTTTTGTTGACTGTCAGATATTCGGTAAACGAGCTGAAGTCATTAACAAATATTTTAAAAAGGGAGAGCCGATTTTCATCGAAGGAAGACTAAAATTCGACAGTTGGCAGGGGCAGGACGGCTCTAAAAGAAGCAAACTCAGGGTCTTTATTGAAAACTTTGAGTTCGTTGGCGGCAGAGGTGGCCAGAGTTCTCAGCAGGGCGGTTCACAGCCCTATAGAGAAGAGAAACCGCCTGTTGGCGAGCCTTTTGAGCCAGTAGACGATGATATACCATTTTAGACTGACAGGCAGGAAAAGCTGCCGCAGTTAAGTATATATAGATATTCGCGGATGAAAATTTACTGTCGTTTCCGCGAAGTTGTCTGGAAATTGTAAGAAAAAACTATTAGAATATCTAAGAGGTTTGTTATATGGCAAGAATGACAAAAGACAAAGGCAGCCAAAAACGCGGAAGGAAGAAATTCGGCACTGGTATTCGCGAACAGAATCAATGCAGATTCTGCAGGGAAAAGAAAAACTATGTCGACTACAAGGACATTGACACGCTACAAAAACTGCTGACCAATCGCGGAAAGATCTTCTCGCGAAAAAGGAGTGGAAACTGTGCGAAGTGTCAGAGAAAAGTTCAACGCGCGATCAAGCGCGCCAGGTTCATGGCACTGCTTCCTTTCTCAAGCTAGCAGCGTAATTAAACACACAGCCTAATGAAAGCTGTGTGAGAACAGATATGTTTAACGCCTGATAATGGTGGAGAATAATTATGAAGGTTTTACTTTGTGAAGACATTGAAAAGCTCGGTTACCTCGGTGATGTTATAGAGGTAAAAGACGGCTATGCAAGAAATTTCCTGCTGCCCTACGGTAAAGCTACCGTTCCGAGCGAAGGTAATATTAGATCGCTGGCCCGGGAAAAGGCCAAACGTGCCAACGAAAGAAAACTGGTCTACAAACAGCTTGTTAGCGCAGGCGAAGCAGTTCAGGGCGCTGAAGTTGTAATCGCGGCAAACGTCAATGAGCAGGGACACCTTTTCGGTTCTGTTTCCGAACGTGACATCGCTCAAAATCTCAGGGATCAGGGCTTCGAGATCGCCGACCGTATGGTCAATATCGCTCATCACATCAAAGAAGCGGGCACCTATGAAGTTACGATCAAACTTGCTCCGGAGCTGACCGCGACAGTTAGTGTTGTGGTAGTTTCGCAGGACGCTCAGGAAGGCGACGAGCAGGAACAGTCTGAGGAAAAACAAGACGACGATAAGGAATAGTCATGGCTGACGCTGGTGGTGAAGGCTTGGATTTAGGCCGCAGTATGCCCGAGTCGTTCGAGGCAGAGGCTGCTGTGTTGGGTTCTATGATCCTCGATTCGGTGTGTATCGGTCAGGTTGTTCAGACGCTGAATATCGAATCTTTTTACCGGCCTGAGCATCAGATAATGTTTGATGTTCTGACCAGCCTGTATGAAGACAAGGGCGGCAACATTGACCTTGTTCTGGTTCGTGACGAGCTTAAAAAAAGAGGCAAACTCAAAGAGGCCGGCGGTGTTGACTATCTTGTTAAGATAGCAGAATCCGTCCCCTCTTCTGCCAATGCCGAGTATTACAGCCAGATCGTAAAAGACAAATCTCTGATGCGGGAGTTGATTTCGGTCGGTAAAATTATCGTCGATCAGGCATATACGGAGACAGGCGATGTTTCCGAAAAGCTTGACGATGCCGAAAGGCGCATCTTCGCGGTAACTGAAAAAAGGATCACCGGTGCCGCACTTCCATTAAAGACCCTTCTTCAGGAAGCTTTTGAGCAGATCGAAGCCCGTGACGGCCAGCACATAACAGGACTGCCGACAGGTTATTACGAACTTGACGATTTGCTTTGCGGACTTCAGAAAGGCGAGATGACGATCATTGCCGCAAGGCCTAGTATGGGAAAAACCAGTTTAGCAGTCAACATCGCCGAACATATCGGTGCCGACAACAGCATGCCGGTTGTCGTTTTTTCGCTCGAAATGGGAAAACACCAGCTAGTTGAGCGTATATTATGCAGTCGAGGCCACATTGATTCCCAGAAGGTCAGGCGCGGGACACTGAACACAGAAGAGTCAAGAGTATTGACCGATACGGCAAGCGAACTGTTTGACAAACCGATCTTCATTGACGACACGCCGGGGCTTACTCCTCTTGAGATACTTGGAAAGTGCCGCCGACTAAAGGCTCAGCATGACATAAAAGCCGTATTTATCGACTACCTCCAGCTTATGAGCTTGGGTGGACGAGTCGAATCGAGACAGCAGGAAGTAAGTACGATCTCAAGGCTCCTCAAATCAATGGCGAGGGAACTGAATATTCCTGTCGTTGTATTGAGCCAGCTAAACCGTGCCTCCGAAGGCCGCGAAGGGCACCGCCCCAGAATGAGTGACCTGCGGGACAGCGGTTCTATCGAGCAGGATGCCGATGTTGTTATACTCCTGCACAGAGAGTCGTACTACCATCGGGGCGACCCGGAATATGACCATGACAGCCCGGAGGCAAATACGGCTGAAATAATCGTCGCAAAGCAGAGAAACGGACCAACCGATACGGTCAAACTTGTGTTCAACGGCCAGTTCACGCGATTTGAGAATCTCTCGCATGCTCAGGAGTCGTTCTAGAAATATATACTATACCCTTAAGGGTAGTAAAATTCCGCGAGTGAAGTTGTAATCAGGTCAGAGACTGAACCGAAAAGGCGAACATGAACTTACGGTTAAGGCGATTAAATTTTATGACCTGAATATTCGTCAGGAAGCGTTTTTTTGGAAGATGCAAAAAAGGATTGACCAGGCATCTTTGATGAGTTGATAAAAACAAGCAAATATTATCTGTGGGAGTCACAATGATTATACAAAATATGATATCAGCAAAACAAAGGCTTATTTTATTGGCGTTTCTCCTTCTTTCCGGATTCTGCGTCGCTGAAACTTCTCAGCAGCAACCAGCCGATCTTACAATAGCCTCTATTGAAACTGTCGGAAACGTAACAATATCGAGGGCAGAGATACTGACCACCATCCGGGCAAGGATGGGTGAAGTATTTGACAAAGATATTGCAGACGAAGACATAAAAAGACTCGCCAAGATCGAAGGTGTAGAATACACATACTACAATACAGAGACAGTCGAAGACGGGATCAAACTGACTTATATCGTTGTTGAAAAAAATCTCGTAAGATCCATAGTTTTTGTGGGTAATGACAATGTCAAGGCCAACAGGCTTACCCAGCAGATAGGATTCAAAAAAGGTGATTATCTCGATGTCTTCATCGCCAGGAAAGGTGTCGACGAGATCAGCGATTACTATCTTAAAAAGGGTTACGCCACGGTCAAAGTCGAACTTGATCGAACCGGCCTGCTCAGCGGAACTGTAAAGTATAACATCGAAGAAGGTTCTCGTACAAAGGTCAAGTCGATAAGTTATAACGGCAACGAGGCCCTTAAAAAGGGTCAGGTCAAGGGCGCAATAAAAACAAAAAAGAAAAGTTTTCTATTCTGGCCGGCCTATTATGACGCAAAGAAATTCCAACTCGACAGCGACAGGATCGCCGAAGAGTACCACGGCAAAGGCTACCTCGATGCCAGGGTTGCCGGTGATGTGGAGTTTACCAAAGAAAATCAACATGCCAACATTACTTTTAATATCGAGGAAGGTCCCCTTTACACTGTTGAGAACGTCAACATTAATGGAAACACATTTTTCGATGACTCAGTACTTTTTGATGGTTTAAAGTTAAGGAACGGACGTTACTACAGCGAAGAAAGGGTAATGTTCGATGTGAAGCATATCAGAAGCAGTTACCTGGAAAAAGGTTTTCTTGACGTTTCGGTAGAAGAAAAAAGAAATTATATCGACGAAGGAAAAGTGGACGTCGATTTTAATATAGTTTCCGGAGAAAGGTTCAGGATCGGACAGATCAATGTAAGCGGCAACAGAAATATTCACGAAAAAACAATCCTCAATGTCCTCGACGAAGAAGGATTCACACCGGGCCGATGGTACAATGCCGACATCGCAAGAGGCGATGGAAGGGGTGAGC
>DAOWHR010000142.1 GCA_030641315.1 Anaerohalosphaeraceae bacterium
CTTAGAGATTCGACATACTTTCGCTGGCCTTCGGCGTAGATGGTGTCGAATGCCAGCGAACTTTTTCCCGATCCGCTGATACCGGTTATGATGACGAATTTATCGCGCGGTATCTCGATATTTATGTTTTTCAGGTTATGCTCGCAGGCACCTGTTATCTTTATGGATTTATGCACTTATTATACACCTGTTCACTTTTCTGTTGACTACTAAGGTTACCAGTAAAAAATGGCATTAGACCGATTTCGTTATTGTACCACAAACGCCTATGCTGTTACAATAACAAATCATTTCAATTTGTAATGCGGACTTTTTGTGGAGACTATTATGTTATCGAGAAGGCATTTTCTTAAGGCGACAGGCGGTATTACGGCGTTATTAACGGCTGGGTGGACCGGGAACATTCAAGCTGAGCAAGCTAAACAGGATACTGAACAAAGGCCCAATATTTTGTGGCTTATTTCGGAAGATACTTCGCCGGATATGGCCTGTTACGGCAATAAACAGGTAAAAACGCCCAATTTTGACAAATTAGCCAGGCAGGGAGTGCTTTTTAAGAACGCTTTCGCGTCGTGTCCGGTGTGTTCGGCGGTACGCAGCGGTCTCAATACCGGCATGTATCAGACGAGTATCGGGGCACACAACCACAGAAGCCATCGCAATGACGGGCATAAACTGCCCGATGGTGTTAAGGTGATCACAGAATATTTCCGCAAGGCAGGATATTATACGTCGAACTGCGCGGGATTGAGTTACGGTAAACCCGGTAAGACGGACTGGAACTTCAATATTGACGGAAAAGCATTTGACGGAACTGACTGGCAAGGACGCAAAGAAGGTCAGCCTTTCTTTGCACAAGTGAACCTGTCGATGACCCACAGAACGTTTAAACGCGATAAGGAAAACCCTGTCGATCCGGCAAAGGTTGAGCTTCCGCCCTACTACCCGGACCATCCGCTTGCCCGTCGGGACTGGGCCGATTACCTTGAGTCGCTCCAGGTACTGGACAGCCAGATCGGACAGGTATTAAAACGCCTTGAAGATGATGGCGTCGCGGACAATACCATAGTGTTCTATTTTGGCGATCACGGAAGGCCGCATGTCCGAGGCAAACAGTGGCTCTACGAGGGCGGGATACGTATTCCGATGATAATTCGCATGCCGGCAAGGATGGGGGCCGGAAAAGTTATGGATAATATGATCAGCTCGATCGATATCGCCCCGACCTCGCTTGCGATGGCAAGGATAGACGTGCCAAAACATATGCAGGGTAAGGTATTTGGCGGACCGAACTGGCAGAAACGCGATTATATTGTCTCTGCACGGGATAGGTGCGATGAGACAGTGGACAGGATACGTTGCGTGCGGACCAAACAGTACAAATATATTCGCAACTATTACCCGGAAAGACCCTACACGCAGATGAACTGCTATAAAAAACAGGCCTATCCGATGCTGAGCCTGATGGAGGCACTTAACGAAGACGGCAAGCTGACCGATGCCCAGGCAAAGTTCATGGCGGCAACAAGACCCAAAGAAGAATTGTACGATCTTGTCAAGGACCCATACGAAATTAATAATCTTGCGGGCGTTAAGGAACACGCCGAAATGCTGAAGGATCTTTCGGAAAAACTGGATAAGTGGGTCGTTGAGACAGGCGATAAAGGCGAAAAACCTGAAGACGAGAAAGAAACGAAATATTGGAGCGACTTTTTCAGTAAGAGGTACGCAAAGCTGATGAAGAGCCGCGGGCTGGGAGAGAACCCGAGTGCAAAAGCCAGGCTTGAGTGGTGGGAAAATAAAATGCTTTCAGGAAGGAATTAGACAAAATGAATAATAGCAACAGACGTGAATTTGTAAAGATGGCAGGGATCGGTGTCGCAACGATAGCGGCTAACGGTTTTGCGATGGGAATGGCCAAAGACAAAGAAACCAGACCGAACATTATTTATATTATGGCTGACGACCTTGGATATGGCGACCTTGGGTGCTATGGACAGACGAAGATCAAGACGCCCAATATCGACAGGATAGCCGCTGAAGGGATGAAATTTACCGATTATTACGCAGGTTCAACGGTTTGCGCCCCTTCGAGATGTTCGCTGATGACCGGACTGCATACGGGGCATACGTTTATCCGGGGCAATCGTGAGGTACAGCCGGAAGGTCAGTGCCCGATGCCGGCAGAGACGGTTACCGTTGCTAAACTCATGCAGAAGGCCGGGTACAGAACCGGTATGATGGGTAAGTGGGGGCTTGGCGGACCGGGAACCGAGGGCGAGCCTAACAACCAGGGCTTTGACTATTGGTTCGGGTATAACTGCCAGCGTCAGGCACATAGCTTTTATCCGCAGCATTTGTGGCGAAACCAGGAAAAAGTTATCCTCGAAAAAAACAAGGACGGGAAGCGTCAGACGTATTCGCACGATCTAATCGCTGATGAGGCATTAGGTTTTATTAAACGAAACAAGGACAAGCCGTTCTTTTTGTATCTGCCTTTTACGATACCGCACGCAGAGCTTGCGGTTCCGGAAGATTCGCTTAGTGAATATAAGAGCAAGTTTGAGGAGAAGACGCACAAGGGCGGACACTATTACAAGCAGGATTCGCCCAGGGCTGCTTACGCGGCAATGGTTACACGGATGGACGGCGATGTCGGACGGATACTGAAACTGCTGAATGAACTTGGGATCGGCGATAATACGATCGTGATGTTTACAAGCGATAACGGGCCGCACGGCGAGGGCGGCAACGACCACAAATTCTTTAACAGCAACGGGCCGCTCAAAGGAATGAAGCGTGACCTTTACGAAGGCGGGATACGTGTGCCATTGGTTGTGAGGTGGCCTGATAAAATCAGGGCCGGTAGGGTTAGCGATCATATCGCGGCGTTCTGGGATTTGCTGCCAACTTGTGTGGAGCTTGCAGGTGGAAAGGTATCTGTGAAAACTGATGGCATATCTTTCGCGCCGGAGCTGAAGGGTGAGCCTCAAAAGAAGCATGAATATATGTACTGGGAATTTCATGAGCAGAAGGGCAAACAGGCGGTTCGGATGGGTAAGTGGAAAGCTGTTCGGCTGAACGTCAGCAATGTGCCGGACGGGCCGATCGAACTGTATGACCTTGACGCGGATATCGAAGAGCAGAAAAATATCGCGGCAAAGCACCCTGATATGGTCGCTAAGATGGCCGCGATCATGAAGTCAGCCCGGACGGATTCTGAGGTATTTAAACTCTACCGGTAAGAAATGCACAACCAATGACGCAGTACGGACAGCGCTTGAATGTACGAAGAAGTATCGTCTGCCTGAGCCGACACGGATGACGCATCAATTGGTTACAAAACTGAAACCGACGATATAATATAGTATCTTTAGCAACCATTATAAAATTCACTTATCGGAGAAAATGGTCTTGCCTAAGAGACATGATGATCTATAATAAATATGACACTTATTTTGAGTAATTTAATATGTTTGATAATAACATGACCCATGTCAATGCGCTTGCCAGCAAGCTTGGTACAGATTGGCCTTGTATTGAACAAGCAAAACTTGAAGCAATTAAGAAAAGACAGAAGATTTCCGACTTACTCTCTGCTGATGGAACACTGTTGCCAAAGAGAGAAGTAAATATTGTTGTATTTGGCTCACTCGCTCGATGTGAGTGGACAGATGGAAGTGATGTTGACTGGACACTTCTTATTGATGGGCCAGCAGATCCGGAACATCGTAGGATTGCACAGTTAATCGCAAAAAAATTCCAAGATAACAGGATTCGTAAGCCCGGCCCGACAGGTGTCTTTGGTAATATGGCATTTAGCCACGATATAATTCATCAAATTGGCGGCGAGCAGGACACCAACCGCAATATTACCCAGCGAATTCTCTTATTGCTTGAATCAAAACCATTGCTAACTGATATTGTGTATGATCGGGTAGTAGAAACAGTTCTAGACCGTTATATTGAAGACGATCTCAGCCTGTTTTCTCATGGCGGCAAAAAGTATAAAATTCCTCGTTTCCTTCTTAATGATATAGTTCGATTCTGGCGTACTATGGCTGTTGATTTTGCCTATAAGCGTTATGAAAGAGCCGATGAAGGGTGGGCCATCCGAAATATCAAACTTCGGATGTCTCGGAAATTAATATTTGTTTCCGGCTTATTGACATGTTTCAGTTGCTTTTTGAATCCTACTATTCTTCCGGAAAGTGGTTTCAACAACGGCACTCCGGACAAGGCCAGCCTGATAAATCATTTATTGAAATACGTCAAAATGTCTCCGCTGGAAGTTCTGGCAGAAACTTTATATAAATTTGGTTCTAAGCAAGTAAGCCTGGAAATCTTTGACGCATACAATCGTTTTATCGATAGCATGTCTAAACCAGAAATTCGAGAACATTTAAATAAACTTAAGGTCAAAGAAGCGGACAATGACTCTTGTTTTTCTAGTCTATGTGAAATAAGTCAACAATTTCAAAAGGGACTTGTTAGTCTGTTTTTTGACTCAAACGACCAACTTACAGAATTAACTCGCAAATACGGAGTGTTTTAATGAGACCCATAGGATTTTCAACCGGCACCCTTGCTCTTGATGACTGGCAACGTGCTTTGTCGCTAATCAATCAATCTTCTTCCAGGACAATAGAACTTTCAGCTTTACGCGAGAAGGAACTGGATTCACTAGGCGATGCTGTTAAAGCTGTCGAAGTTCAGGATTTCGATCACTGCTGCTTTCATGCTCCAAGCAGTTTATCGGTATTGTCCGAACATGAATTGGCAATTACTCTGTTATCTGCCATCCCAAGCAGTTGGCCGATCGTTGTTCATCCAGAGATTCTTACTGACCCCGGTCTTTGGGCAGCCTTTGGATCACGCCTCTGCATTGAAAATATGGATGTAAGAAAAAAGACGGGTCGCACAGCGGATGAATTGAGCAGTATATTTGAAAAATTTGATTACGCGTCACTTTGCTTTGATATTGGCCATGCTCGCCATGTTGACCGTACTATGAATAGAGCTGAGGCCATCATGCGCACATTCCTGCATAGGATCAAAATCATACATCTAAGTGAGGTCGATCTGATGGGCAACCATATACCTTTGAGTATTATGGCATTATCGTCCTTTTCAAGGCTATCTCATTTGATCGCGATGGATTGCCCTATCATTCTTGAATCTCCGGTATCTACTGATATTGATACAGAGATACAGAAAGTGGAAAAAGCCATGGGACAAGTCAATAATTTTCTTCAAACCGGTTAATATCTGACTCTTACACAACCCTTTTACTGCCACTGGTGCTGTTTTACGGAATCCAGTATCATGTGTGCGCATTCTATCGCGGCTAGTCCTTCGGCTCCGGTTACTTCGGGACGTTCGTTCGGATCGGTGATCGCTTTTATGAAGGATTCCTGCTCGACTCGCAACGGTTCGCGGTCATCGACTTCGAGCTGTTCGATATTCAGCAGGTCTGGCCAGTTGACTTCTGAAAAATCGAAATCATCCTGCATTTGATGCTCTTTGATCCATTCGACAACGTTGACATTGGGAGCGGTCTGAATAACGATGCCCTGCTTTTTGAAGTAGTCGACGGATAGATATGCCTGCCTTGAGAAGACTCGTACCTTTCGTTCGGTTTTCATCGCCAGTCTTGAAGCTGTAATGTTGGCAACGCAGCCGGATTCAAAGGTTATGCGTGCGTTGCAGATGTCCTCGTTGTCAGCGATGACGTTTACACCAACGGCGTGGACGCTCTTGATCGGGCTGTTAGCAAGAGATAACATGATGTCAATTTCATGGATCATCACATCCAACACAACTCCGATATCGGTCGAGCGGAATGGGTATGGACTTATGCGGTTGGCTTCGATAAATTTGGCGTCTATATCCAGACGTTTCATAGCCTGCGAAACCGGGTTGCAACGTTCGGAGTGGCCCACGGCGACGACAACATTGTGCTTTTTGGCAAGATCGACAATACGCCGACCCTGTTCGACAGTTGCAGAGAGAGGCTTTTCGATCATCACCGGGATACCGTTCTCGATGAAAAGGCAGGCCAGGTCGTGGTGGTAGATCGTCGGCGCGGAGATGGTGACGGCGTCCACACTACCGATCAGTTCTGTCGGATCGGTCGTAGCCTTGCATCCGTAAACGGAAGCGATCTTTTTTGCTTTCTCAATATCTGAATCGACTACCGCCGTCAATTGACAATTATCGAGCTTGTCGTATACCTTGGCGTGAATGGATCCCATTTTGCCGCCGCCGACTATCGCTGTACGTAAGGTTTTCATCATTGATCCCTGTATTAGTGTTGATCTCTTAATGTTTCGAGGTATCTGCCGAATCGGTGTTCGTTGCTTCTGGCGATAGATTCGACCATGTAACGAACATTAGGATCGATATTTTCATCGGCAGCTATCTCTTTGACTCTTTCGATGAAGACTCCCCCGTCATGTTTATAAATTTTCTTGTAAGCATCTATAACGCAGTCTTGTTCCTCTTCTGTCAGGCCCGCTCGTTTTAGGCCCCTTCTGTTTATTGATCTGACTTCAGGCGGGTAGTGGCCGCTGATGATCACAAATGGCGGAACGTCGTGGCTGATGCCTGAAAAACCGGCAGCGTAACACCACTTGCCGAATGTTACAAACTGGTGAGCGGCGACCATGCCGCTAAGCCATACACCCATTTCGAGCTTGCAGTGTCCGCCGATCTGGCAATAATTGCTAAGGACGATCTTGTCTTCGAGGGTGCAGTCATGGCCAATATGCGAACCGACCATAAGCAGGTTATCGCTTCCAATTTTTGTCGATTCGCCAGGGTACATACTGGGGTGAATTGTGACGTGTTCCCTGAAAGTATTATTGTCGCCAATAGTAAGGGTACCGAACTGTGTATCGTCATTAAGTCCGAGCAGCTGGGGCGGGCGGCCAATAACGCTGCCTGCATAAAAGCGGTTTCCCTGGCCGACAGTAACATTATTGCCAACAACGACATTAGCGTCAAGTACGCAGCTGGCCCCGATAACGGATCCCTGGTCCACATAACAATTTGGCCCAACAACAACATTTTCGCCTATTTGAGCCGTCTCGCTAATGACCGCACTTGGATGTATCTTATTACTCATAACTCTTTGTGAGCCTCCATATCTCATTACCGCGTCATTGACGCCAACCTGTTTTCCAATAATCTAATTACGGACACTGTTCTATACAGCGTCATCGTCAACCAACATAAATTTAAGTGTTGCCTCGGCCGCTACTTCATCGCCGACGAAAGCTACACAGTTACATTTTGCGCTTCTGCCTCTGACCTTCACGGCTTCGGCGGTGAGAATCAACTGGTCGCCGGGCACAACGGATTTTCTGATCTTTACCGTATCCATGGTCAGCAGTACCGCGAGTTTACCTGTGTGTTCGAGTTTCTGGGCGAAAAGCAGGCCGGAGACCTGCGCCAGTGCTTCAACGATCAGGACGCCCGGCATAACCGGTGTGCCAGGGAAGTGCCCCTGGAAGAACTGTTCGTTGTATGTTACGTTTTTTACGCCTGTAATTTTTCTGTCGCCTTCGATGCTTATTACCTTGTCTACAAGCAAAAACGGGTATCTGTGGGGAAGGATCTTTTTTATCTTCTTGATGTCCAGCAGTGCACCGGTTCTCATGTTTGATTCCTGCTGCTGCTCCTCAGATAATTTGGCGATCTTCCTGGCAAGTTTCTGGTTCAGTGCATGACCTGTTTTGTATGCGACGATGCGACCGATCACCGGTTTGCCAACCAGAGCCATATCCCCGATCAGGTCAACGACTTTGTGCCTTACACATTCATTTGGAAACCTGAAGGTATTTTTGATAGGTCCGTCTGAACTAATGACGAGAATATCTTTGGGTGTCAGATGCGTTCCCACACCGTGGGCGTGCATCTGCCTTGCTTCTGCTTCGAGACAGAATGTGCGGGCGGTAGAAAGCTGGCTTTCAAAGTGCTCAGGGGTGACCTGGCAACTGTATAGCTGCCTGCCTATGCCCGTGTGCTCGGTGTAGTCCAGGTCATAAGTAATGCTGAGTGAATCGGATTCGCTCGGCAGGGCATAGATAGATTTGTCGCCGTTGATAACGCTTATGGGTTCCGTGATCACAATTTCATCCCGTTGCGACTTCTGTTCGACAAGTCCTGTTTTGTTTATCGCCTTTACATACTCGTCGCTGCTGCCGTCAAAGCCCGGCAGTTCAAGGCCGTCGATCTCTATTGTTATATTATCAATTCCCAGTGAGCTTATTGCAGCAAGGCAGTGCTCAGGTGTTTCGATAGCAACAGAACCTTTTTTCAGGGCGGTGCGTCTGTCCCTGTCTGCGATATTATCTACCGAAACCTGGATCTTGACAGGATCAGCGAGGTCCGTGCGCAAAAAAACCACACCGGTATCTTCCGGTGCAGGACGCATAATAAGCTTTACGTCTTCGCCGCAGAACAAACCTTTGCCTGATAGCTTGATCTCACTTTTTATCGTTTTCTGCAGTTTCAATTTCTGAGACTTTCTTTGCGATATTTCTTATGTCTTTTGCCATTTTGGGCAATTTCCTGAAACATGCCCATGCCTTTTTCTGTTCGCTGATCTCTATGGCTGGCGAACCCCAGTACATCTTTCCTTCATCGATACTGGTTACGACGGAACTTTTGCCGGCAATTATAACACGACTGCCTATTTTAACATTGTCGGTTATTCCAGACTGCCCAGCCAGAACTACTCCATCGCCGATCACTGTGCTGCCAGCAATCCCCGACTGGCCCGCAAGAAGACAACATTTGCCGATCACCACATTATGCGCTATTTGGACGAGATTGTCTATCTTTGTACCGGCACCAATTATGGTATTATCAAATTTTGCTCTGTCAATACAGGTATTTGCACCGATTTCGACGCAATCTTCAATGATCACGGCCCCGTTATGGGGAATAAGCTGGTGTTTTCCGCCTAATAAAGCATATCCGAATCCTGTTGAGCCGATCGTTGTATTAGCTAAAATTGTGCAATTGTCTCCGATCCGGCAGTTTCGGTAAATTACAACATTGCAATCAAGATTTGTGTTTTTGCCTATTTTAACATTTTCACATACTTTACAGCCTGCCGATATTATGGAATTATCGCCTATTTTAACATTATGACTTACGAAAGCAAAAGGCCCAATCTCGACATTTCGTCCGATAACTGCCGACTCTTCTACGACAGCTGAAGGATGTATCCCTGCCGCCGGTGTGAGCCTGGGAGCGAAAATTTTCAGTGACTCGATCAAAGAGGTATCAACGCTGTCGACGATTAACTGGGCTGCGGCAACATTTTCGATCTGTCGATGTACGAGAATCGCGCCTGCCTGCGATCTTTTGGCATTTTCGGCGTATTTGTCCGAGGAAACAAAGCTAAGCTGGTCAGGCCTTGCAATTCCCAGCGAACCAACCGAAACGACAATGACCGAGCCTTCGCCGATAAGCCGGGCGTTTAACCGGGCTGCAAGATCGGTTAGTGTCATAGAATTGTCATTGTTCTTTACTGTCATTAATAATTCACCGGCAAAGGGCTAGTTGGAAGCATCCAGAGCGTCAAGAACAGCCTGGGTAATTTCCAGGTTCTGGCTGTTGTAGAGAATCTTGCTTGTTCTAATAGTGAGCATTACTTCATCAAGACTTGGGTTTGGGGTGTTGAAATTTTCCTTTGCCAGAACAACATCGATCCCTTTATCTTTGGCAACTTTTTCGATCATCTCGATGACCTGGTTGAAATGCTTTTCGGCCCAGAGCTGTTTGCGCAGTTCGAAGTCCTGGTTGTAGAAATTATTTTTTGCTTCGAGCATAGTTCCCTTATCCATGTACTGCCGCATCTTTTCATTATACTCGTCGCTGTCAGGCTTGAACTTTTTCGAGGCTTCGCCTATTGCCTTTAGCTCTGTCTGAAGATCGGTCAGTTCTTTTTTTGCCGCAGCATCTCTTTCTTTCATCATCTCGACCCATTTTGCATTGGCCTTGCTGTTCTGCATAATTGTTCCAATGCTGACGACTCCGATCTTTGCAGGTTTAATAGTTTCATCGGCATTTACTGCGCCGGTTTTATAGCCAATGGTAAATAACATCGCAACAGCAGCAAGACATAAGATAGATTTTCCATGATTCATTTTTGACTCCTTTTAAAATGTTTTATCGAGTGATCTTTGATTAGAACAGCGCCCCAACCGAGAAGCTGAATGTCTGTGTATCGTCCTGCTCATCCTTTGCCACCGGAACTGCGAATTCAAACCTCATTGGGACCGGTCCGAACCACTGCGGAAGAAGTATCTGCACTCCGGTTCCGACCGAAGCCCTGACGCCGCCTGTTTCGACAATGCCAGAGTCTGCGAAGAACAGCCATGAGAAAACCTCGGATGTGATCGGTACCGCCAATTCGGAGTTTGCAGTTACGATCCAGTCACTTCCAATGGGCACATCGCCTTTTGTGCCGGTCAGCGGATTTATTCCTCTTGGGCTTACGCCTCTGTACTCGAAGCCCCTGATAGAATTCGATCCGCCTGCAAAGAATTTTTCAAAGTGAGGAGCGTCTCCTACGATCGAAGATGCATGGAACTTTGTTTCCAGTATGGTCCTTCTCTCTGCAAGATCCTCATAAACAGTTTTGTACCATCTTTGTGTTGCGCTTACTATCCCGAATGTGTAGTCGCCCGTGACCTGTTCGTAGCTTGCGTTGAAATGGTATCCTTTGCTTGGTGTAAACCTGCTGTTGGTCGTATCTTTTCTGATATTGAATTTGAGTCCGAAAAGATCGTTGCGCCCTTTAGTTTTTACGATCTCACTGGGAGCATCACTGTCAAGGTCACCAACGGTTACCTCTTCAACTCTTAACGTAATTCCTCTGCGCCATCTGTCTTCGTATCTCTTTTCTACGCCAAGATACATCCTGAATCTCTCTTCTTCACTTACTTCCTGATATCTCTGGAAACTTGATATCCCAGCACTGAACGATACCGGCATATCAGCCAGATATGGATCGGTAAAATCGATCCCGTACGAAGTCTGGTCCACTCCGGGATACCATGATGCGGCCATTTGCTGGCCCGCCCCCGTAAATGCCTTTCCTGAGAACAGTTCGGAAAAACTTGTCGGCCAGTTCATGATGTCAAAGTTTCTCTGCCTTATCATGACGGTTCCAAATGCACCTGAGTTACTTCCGATACCGCCGCCGAAATTAATATCGCCTGTTCTTGCCTCAATCATACTGACGTTGGCGTCTTTTTGGCCCGGGGTATCGCCTGAAGGCCGGATGAGAGTCTCATCGGAGTGACTCGTTCTTTGCAGGGTCTTTTCCAGCTCAC
>DAOWHR010000371.1 GCA_030641315.1 Anaerohalosphaeraceae bacterium
CTATGACGGAAATTCTAAAATCGATGTTTTTCTTTTTGAGTATATCGAGAGCGGCGAAGAAGTCTTCGGGGTTTTTGTCATGCTCCCATCTTGCGGCCCATAGAATGCGAACCGGTCCCGGTTTGCGTGATTCTGACAGAGACGGTGTGTCTATGCCGGGCGGGAAGATTTGAGATTTTTGGGCGATCACATCGACCTCATCGAGCGGTTGGTTATCGGGCATTCGTTTTAGGAACTTGCGAAGTTCGATTAGGAACTCGTCGCGGTGGAACGCGGAGTTGAACCAAACGCTGTCTGCTGCAAGGGCGGTGGTCATGTTTGTTAAGACGAAGTGGCAGTCACGTTCCGATTCAAAGCGGACGGGGTAGGTTAGCTGGTTTTCGTGGAAATATACTGTCGTGGGTAGTTTGCGGACGCTTTCGCAGACAAGGCCAAGGAACTCGGCCAGGTTCAGCATGTCGGAGCAAAAAATCGTATCGAAGGTTTGGCCGTCGGCTATCATCTCATCGACCTGTTGTGAGAATGTTATGGCTGCGTGGCGCATTCGCCATTTCCATTTGTTCGGCGGCAGCGTAAGCAGCGTGAAGTCGTGTTTGCTGTTTGCGATCCAGCCGTTGAGGAATGCCTTGTGACTGCCGCCGTAGTATGTTTCCAGTGCGAGTATTTTCATGTTATCTATATTGCCGTCCTTGGGTTCATATCAGGTCGCAGGCCTCGGGGGGCATCCAGTGCCGGTCCTTTTTGTGCCATTTTACGTTGCAGCCGATCGGGTTGGTTATCGGTGTTGTTATTTCTTTGCCTGCGAGCAATTCATCGAGAGCGTTTTCGAGATCGTTTACCGTTATTTGTGATTCGTCACGCGGGTTGTCTACTGCGCGGCCTGTGTAGACAAGTTGGCGGTTCTTGTCGAAGACGTAAAAGTGCGGGGTACGCAGCGCGCCGTAGTCAAGAGCTGTCTGCTGGCTTGGGTCGTGCAGATACATCCAGGGGAAGTTATGCTCGTTCATGCGTGCGACCATGTGGTCGAATGAGTCCTCAGCATTTGTCTCGGGGCTGTTGGAATTGATGGCGACAAATTTTACACCTTTTGGGCCGTATTTATCGGCGGTTTGCCGGGTTACTTCGTCAGAACCTGTTACATACGGGCAGTGGTTGCATGTGAAGAAGATCACAAGGGTGTCGGCACCGGCGAAGTCAGAGAGGCAATATGTATTGCCGTCTGTTGCCGCTAGTGAAAAGTCAGGTGCCTTTTGTGATAATGAAAGAGTAAAAGCCATGATAATTCTCCATATAATACGCATTATTGCTGAATATTTACGTCTGGTGAGTCATTATAACGAATTTGCTCTTGTTAAAAAGCAATTTTGTCAAAAATGTATACCGTTGCGGGTAAGAAATGTTTGCGAGTAAAGTCGTAACTTACGTTCGCAACCTTACTTGGCCGCATATGGATGGGTAATTTCAATTGTTAGCAGTATAAAATGTCTTGCTTTGGATCAGGCAGAGATGTAAAATGGGATTGTAGTTAATTGAGGCAAAATGTTTACATAATTGCTGTTAAGGAAGACAATCATGAATGCTGCGCAACATTTGGAAATCGCGTTTCAGTTGGTTACGAATCGTCAGCTTCATTTTACCGCTAACTCCAGGGAACACGCCGAGTTTATTATCAACAGTGTCAATCCTCAGAAATTTTTTACTGATCATGAGATGCTTAAGATATTCGGTCATTCCTCGATGTCGAGCATATCCAAAGAGGCCATATCCTTTATGGTGTTCGCGACACCGATCAAGTTGGACTGGCCGTATCCGCTGCACTTTAAACGTGCCGATGTTCTGACCAGGGAGGTTTTTGTCAAGGCGGTCAAGAGTGAATTGCCCGGTATAAGCAAGCTGATCGCGTCAGGCCAGGCTGGACAGGATGTATGCTATTTTCTCGATCTATCGATGCAGGGGGGTGTGCATTGGTATTTTCGACTGCATTCTGAGACGGTTACAAATATGGAAAAGATGCATATAGCGAAGGTTCTAAGCGAGGTGTCAGGTCTCCATGCAGTCGGTGCCAACGCCGCCGGCGTACTTATCAATATGAAAAATGTCGCTGCGTGGACGCTTTATCCAGGGCCTGTCAATTACACGAAAAAGGACTGGATGATGACGCCTGCTCCGCGAGAGGGATGACAGGTTCAGGTCAGCATAGCGGTTATTCTCTCTATTGAGTCTAAGACCGGTGTGTTGTGGTTTAACAACTTTTCTGGGGGATTGTGACGGTTGGCGATGAGTATAGTTCGTAAAATGGTGACGTTTATTTTTTTCATCTGTTTCCTTCCGTGTTAAATTTTGCTCTGGACTTGTTATTGCCGGGAAAAATCAC
>DAOWHR010000412.1 GCA_030641315.1 Anaerohalosphaeraceae bacterium
AAAAAAGCTCTGATAACAACGGTCGTTACAGCCATCACGATATTTGTGTGTGTTCGCATCTGGAATCATTTGAATCAGGTGACCCGGATTCTAAATGAGCTTCAGATAAATTAAGCGATCCCGCCAGAATATATTATACCAGATGCATCACGTACAAGAGTAGTTCTTAAGTTTGTGCAGTAGTTCAAGCTGTTGTGGCCTTTGTCAGTATAATTGCCGCTAATAGCCTGAGGAATGTTTTTGCAAAAAGAGGAATTAGAGATTTCTGGCTTACCACCGCTGCCGTCATTGTATATTCCACCTCCGCTGGCATGTCCCTCATTAAAACTAAACTGACATTTCCCATTTACACGGGTACAAAGCATATTTTTCTCCATACGACATCACTAGAGCACTTGAACTTTTTATGTATCGACTTAGGCCGTTGTGAGGACTTTGGCCAGCAAGGCAGAAAACGCAGGCTTAGCTATTCTAAGCCGAGTTTTTCTAACGCCGATGGCAAAAGCCGCAACAGGCATAAGGCATACACTAAAAATTCAATTGCTCTAATATAATTAAAATCACCTTTAACTGTAAAGGCTTTTCATTTTCGAAGCGGTTTTAATGGAAATTGGCAGGAATACATGATTTCATGTGCCCCCTCTTTCTTCCAATATCTGTCTTTGCACAGACCTCGACCGCCCGGGGCCTTATAAATCCAACTTTTTTAGCAATTCTTTTCATTATCCATACCCAATGCCCGCAGGCTTCAATCGATGGATACGTTCAAGGATTTCCTCAAACAACCTTCTTAAAATCAACACCTCTGCCATCTGAAAAGTTATCCCGATAAATCGGGACTTTGACAATATCTTCGATGAGTTGAAGAATCGAGGCATTGTCACCGAGATGATAAACCTGCCATACGTGACAGGAGTCAGCAACCTCTTGCAAACCTGCACGTTCCGGGTATAATGACAGCCTGTAGAAGGATCGTCGGTACTTGGCAGTAATTTAAGGAATTAATGCCAATAAAGATCAAAGGTAAGTCAGTGGCAATCAGGGCACTGCTGAGTAAATACAGAATACAACCATTATTATTAATCAGAAAAGGAGTCCAACGTGGGCGATGGCGGCAAAAAGAATAAAGGTAAAAAAGAAAACCAGAAAAAAGCAGCTCTTACTCCAAAGGAAAAAAAACAGTTGAAGCAGGCAAAGAAGAATAAATAATTCCCCGGCAAGCAATGCAATTCTGCATTAAGGCAGAAACCCGCCGATCCGTTGGCTTGTTATGTAAACACAGTGCAAACCTGCGCCCGTTAGCCGGATGGACTCTTGTAAGCCTCTTCGTTCCGGGTATAATGGTAGCATATGAAAGACTATATGAAGTGACTGAAAAGTGTGATAGATTATTATGTTAAATAGCAAGAATAGTGACAGTCGTGGTATGATTAGAACCGAGAAGGCCGAGTTTGTTATAGAACACATAAAAGCACTTGGTCTTCCTCTAAACTCACAGTCGCGTTTCATGAAAATGTACAGCATCTGGACGAACCCTGCAGGACTCATCCAGCCCAATAATCCTGAATTCGAAACAGCACTGGAAGCCGAACGCGATTTGCAGGTTCTCGCATTTGTATTTGAACAAGCCGACATTCATTCTACTGATGACGAGTTCCAACGTTTGGTGGTGAAAGCACTAAAAGATTCGCCGCTGCCGCAGGAAGATCGCAATAACTCTAAAGGACGCGATGCGCAATTTGAACTCTTTGTGGCTGCTATCTGTCAAAATGCTGGCATGCTTCCCATATTTCGTGAGGAACCAGATGTCATATGCCACGCTGGAGATATTAAGTTCGCCATTGCTGCGAAACGGATCAAGAATGTTGCTCGCCTCGAACAACACGTACGCAAAGCCGCTGGTCAAATTAAAGAAACAGGGCTTCCAGGAATTATTGCACTCGAAACAAGCATGGCACTCAACCGAAACAATGAACGAGTCACTACACCAATTCCGGATGAAATGTTTGGGCCTCTTTACAACGAGGCTATAAATCGCTTTGTCAATGACTTTTACGACAAGTTTAAGCACTGGATTCGCAAAAAAGGTGTTCGCTGCATCGTGATACACGATCAACAAGTCTGGCATAAACCAAATGGCGAGTTGTCACTTCAAGGTATGACGAAGTTTGTAAACCCTGCGAGCAAAAATAATCGTCGTAAGCGAGATTTTGCTATATTTACAAAACAATATAAAACGGGATTACCGAACGTCACGCATTTATAGCCGTTCAGTGCTTTAATTTATTCTCTTTTAGTTTCTTTTCTCTGTAAATCTCTGTGTTCTCGGTGGCCAAAAACAACCTTTTAATCCGGCCAAAGGCTGGAATGTTTTTGCTTCAAGTCATTGATCCTGTGATCCTGTCTAAAAAACTGTTGTCTTTCTCCTTTGCAGCCCTGCTTTGACCCTTTACAACGCTGCTTTCACCACGAAGGGCACGAAGTTAATAGGTTAAATGCGGGTTTGTGGCCTTTAAATGGCCTTTGGGGGGCTTGCTTTGGTTTGGATAACACGTTACATGGCTCATTTGATGCTTACAATGCCTCTCATCATGCGTACAATGGGGTCATAATTAGCCTTTTTAGCCTCTCAGGACGCTTCCCCCGCCTTATTGCACACTTTCATTACAGCGACTTTGGCCGGAATCGTAACGATTTCTCGCAGTTTTATAATAATATCTCAAAGTGTTATTATATATTTTCCAAGAGTTATTATGTTTTTTCAAAATTATACGGCAAACTTTATCTACCCATTGACCTGACAGGTTTTTCAATAGCTCCATATTTATTGACTGGGTCAGTATCTCTGTTTCAAATCTGCCCATCAGACTTGTAGAAGCTGCCATTCGTTCTTTAGCTCTTCCACCAACAACTTGACGCATAGCAGGATCAACGGACATACGCTCTGCATCATTAGTGTCATCATAACCAGCAAGCCGACTGTAAACAGACTGACGCAGCAGTGCTAAAAGCCCATGCTGGGTATTTTAACCTTTACCTGTTCGACTGTCAGTAAGCTCTGATTCTATCATTGTCGTCAATCCGAGTACTTCATCCAACTCTCGATATGCGAACAAACCTGCATCGCTGGTGACTTTGGTTCCATGAAAAGCGAGCTTTTATTTTCGATCAAAATTTACTCTTAGAACATCCTTATTGCTTTCACCCATTAGGTTCTCCAAATCAGAACAGCAAAACTGCATCAAACAGCACCCACAGGCTCTAGACTATTAAATTTCCACTTTTTGCTCGGATTTGTTTGGGAAATCCGAGTATGTATTGATCAGTTGATCTTTTCAAGTTTCACATTATCGATCCATGCACTGATATTGTCCCCGGATCCGGAAATTTGCCACTTGAGTACATGAACTCCGCTGCCGAAATTGTACTGCCGCTCTTGCCATGCGTAATCTCCGGTCCAATCACCCCTTCGTGATCCGTCAATATAGAAGTACATGCTGCCAGTCGACACTTTGTACTGGAAACTCAGCAAATAATCTGTCGGGCAATACACAGTCAACTCGATCTCGCTGCCGGAACCGTCACCCTTTGCAGAATACGTGCCTTCAAAAACATTCTCAGTCGTTACCTGCCATGGCATTGCGCCGACAGGAGTTGTCCAGCCAAGAACACTGAAGTCGCCTGTCTCGAAATCATCGAAATAGCTTGGGTATACAATGTCCGGCCCATAGCTCAGCCAGCTTTTTGCCAGCTGGATCAGGTCCATTTCATCTATGGTGCCGTCAGCGTACCAGTCAACCGCTGCGCAAGGCTGGCCAGAATAACACTCTGTCATCATCCAGTAACTGCACAGATCGGCAAAATCTTTCAACCCAGCCAGATTCTCCCATGCCAACGCCGGGTACGTCTTCATTACCCATGTCTCATCGAAGTCCCAGTTGGCAAAACTGCTTTGAGTTTGCATCTGCCCGTCAGTCAGTGGATTGCCGATACCATTAATAAGATCCCAGTCCGAAGGCGATAAATAATAATTATAATACAATCCGCTGCCCAGACTGTTGCCGGCATACCCGCCTAGTTCGCTGCTGCTGCTTCCATACGTAACCGTGTTCCGACAATATGTTCCCATAATAATTCCAGGATATGATAGGCTCGGACCGGTCTGGCCGATAAAACCGCCGACCTTACTTGAACTGGAACCGACTTCTACATTGCCGACTGCGTAGCTGTTAACGAATAGTCCGCCAATGCTTTCGCCAGCCATCCCTCCGACTTTCTGGCTGTTATCTCTGCCAGTAACCTGCATCTTTGAAACACATTCGGATACTTTTGCATACTCTTGAGCCGTACCAACAAATCCCCCGATTTGCGTGTTACCGGTGACCTGTCCGGTCGATGAGCATTTTTCGACAATTCCATCATCACGTTCGTCACCAGGAAATTCATCGCCTCGCAGATTACCGATCGACCCACCACATGCAGAGTGCCCGGTCACGTTTCCCTGCACATGGCAGTTTGTTACGACCCCCGCGCACTCGCCGATCAATAAACCGACTTTGTTGGGGGCATTGATGTTGGCGTTAACTACCTTGCACCTGGTGATCTCGCTGTTTTTGGTAATGTCGCCAGCCAAAGTTCCAAAACATTTCGACCATGCCGCTTGAGTTATGCTGAAGTTTTTCAATGTAACATCCTGCACCCGTGAACCTTCACCTAGCCGACCGAACAGTCCAAGGTACGAGTAGGCATCGCCCGCTTCGATAGTAAGGTTTGATATGCTGTGGCCGTTACCGTTAAAGCTGCCTGTAAACGCTGTGCCGTCAAACTCTGCCGCAAAGCTCTTGTCAGAAGCGATCAGCGCAGCGTCGTAGACAGTTCCTGACAGATCGATATCCGCTGTCAGTACAAAGAACTTTCCGTAATCACCAGTTGTCGAAGCCAGTTCCAGCAGATCAGCCTTTGTAGCGATCTCGTATGGTGATCCTTCTGTTCCCGATCCACCCGAATAAGCGCCGGCAATAGAAATCAACGGGCTAAACGAAGCACAGATCAAAATGATAATGATAGATTGAAATCGATTTGCTGACATTTTTCTTCCCTTCCAAAAAAATGAATAAAAAAAAGCCAACCGCGGTAAACATGAACCGCTATCGGCTTATTAAAAACACTAAAATTCCATTTTTCATCTTATTCAGGGCCATTTTACCCTCCTGTAAGAACCATAATATGATATGTTGTCGGTGTGTCAAGAATAAAATAAGGTACTGAACTAACAAAAAGACAAAACAACTTAGAAGTGCGGCCGAGGTTCAAATATCACTCTAACGTTTTTGCTATTGCTTGTGCTGTTTTTATCCCGTCTACTGCTGCTGAGATTATTCCGCCTGCATAGCCTGCTCCTTCGCCAGATGGGTACAGTCCCTTTGTATTTATCGACTGGAACGAGATGTTGTCTCGCGGGATGCGTACTGGTGACGAAGAACGGGACTCAATCGCGGTAAGAACCGCATCGGCCTGGGCAAAACCTTTGATCTTTTTGTCAAAGGAATATATGGCAGCACGTAATGCCTTGGTTACGTAGGTCGGCAAACAATGTGTCAGGTTGCACAGCTCTACGCCGGGAGTATATGTCGGGGCAATACACCCAAGTTGTTTTGAGGGGCGATTGTGGAGGAAGTCCTCAATCAGCTGGGCTGGAGCCTTGTAGCTCGACCCTGCCAACTCAAATGCTTTTTGTTCCCAGAACCGCTGAAAAGCGATGCCAGCCAATGGATGATCGGAATTGAAGTCTTTCGGATGTATGCCGACCAACAGTGCGGCGTTTGCGTTTGACAGACTCCTTGCGAACGAACTCATGCCGTTAGTTACAACAGAACCGGCTTCGGATGATGACGCGATAACACGGCCGCCCGGGCACATGCAGAATGAGTAAGCAGAGCGTGTTTTGTCGTTGTGATGGACGAGTTTGTATGCCGCGGCCCCAAGTGCGGGATGACAGGCGTATTTGCCGTACTGGGCGGTGTCGATGATCGATTGAGGGTGCTCGACACGCAGACCTATGGCGAATGGTTTCTGGTGGAGTTCTACATGCCAGTCGCAGAGCATCTGGAAAGTATCTCTTGCAGAGTGACCTATCGCCAGAACAATATGGTCCGTTGGGATTGATTCGCCGTTTGCCAATGTTACGGCTTTGGCGGCGGAGTTTTCTAAGGTAATGTCGGTTACACACGAGTTGAAGCGGACGGTTCCGCCAAGAGCTTCTATTCTGGTTGTCAGGTTGGTTACGACCTTGATAAGTATGTCTGTGCCGATGTGCGGTTTGCTGAGGTATGCGATCTCATCTGGGGCGCCGGCAGCAATGAGTTCTTCGAGAATAAACGTTATGCGGTTATGTCGGTCCTTTATCTGTGTGGTCAATTTGCCATCGGAGAAGGTGCCCGCGCCGCCTTGACCGAACTGGACGTTGGAGTTCTCATCCAGTGTGCCGGATTTCCAGAATGCAGCAACGTCTTTGGCTCGTTCGATAGCAGGTTTGCCCCGTTCGAGCAGGATCGGTTTCAGTCCGATCTTTGCGAGGAGAATCGCCGCAAACAGACCTGCTGGCCCCGATCCGACTATAACGGGTTGATGGTTTGGTTTGCGTGAGACGGTTGGCAGTTGAAAAGTCAGGTCAGGTGTTTTGGATATATTTTTTGCGGTGTCAAGGTTATGCAGAATTGTCTGCTGATCGGAAATATTGACGTCTATTGTGTAAACAAATAAAATAGAGCCTTTGCGTGCATCAATGGATTTTTTAGCGATCCTAAAGTCAATAATGTCTGTTTTGGCAATGTTTAGACGATCAGCAACCGCAATCAGGATGTCCTGATCGCTGTGGTCGAGTGGTAAAGTTATTGATGTTAGTCTTAGCATTTGCTGCCTGTGATATTAATACATACAACAGTATGTAAAGATAGATAGTTTGCAAGCGAAATCTATGAAGATTTGATGTGG
>DAOWHR010000302.1 GCA_030641315.1 Anaerohalosphaeraceae bacterium
AATTGACGGCGGATGGCATCAGATAGTAAATCAGTATGACCCTGAAAGCAGTACGCTTAAAATTTTCGTTGACGGTGTTCTTCAAAATGAAAGCGGCTTGGTCAACAACATTCCATTAAATGAAGCTCCCGTAATTTTCGGAGCTGACAGTCCAAACGGAACATGGGCATGGGATGGTTTGATCGATGAAGTTAAGATTTGGAGTTACGCAGTCGAGCCTTATGAAATTGCGCATATATACACCGATGTAATGACAGAAGAGACTGTATGTGTTGAACAGGCAGGCATTGGTTTCGATTTTAACGAAGACTGCCGTGTTGACCTGGCAGACTTTGCAATATTTGCTTCAGAATGGCTAAATTGCAACAGTGTTCCTGATTGCAAATGATAATGGTTAGTAATGTATGAACTGTCGGGCCCGGCAATATCAGGCCCGACAGTTATTTGAAAATGAAGGAACGAAAATGCGAAAAAATCATTCGTTTGAGAAATCAAATAAAGGTTTTACTCTTATTGAATTACTGGTAGTGATCTCAATTATCGCAATGTTGCTAGCGATATTGATGCCTGCTTTGGGGAAAGTGAAGGAAAAAGCCAAGTCTGTCGTTTGCCGCACCAATACTCGGCAGTTATCGCTGGCCTTTGTCATGTATGCGATGGAAAATGATGATCGCAGTATGAATTTCAGCCATGCTTCAGATAAGTACTGGTTTTATGAAATCGCACCTTATCTGGGAGAAAATAATTTCCAGGAGGGCGACGGGTTCAAGAAACAAATGAAGATATCTCTATGTCCGTCTGCTCCGAAAGAGGTCGATGAAAGTGCTTCTGGCGGCTGGGGCGATGCGAAACACGCGTGGAAGTATAAGGATATTACAGGCAGCTACGGCCTGAATTTATGGCTGTTGCCAAAGGGGTCGGGGTATACAAATGCAGGTACAAATTACGAGCCAACGCTGCCGGGGCTGATGGGCAACTCTTATAAAAAACTATCCGAAGCAAAGCAGGATACTCCGCTGGTAGCCGATTCTATCTGGGTTGGTTCGTGGCCTTATGATGGTGACAAAGTGCCAAACGACCTGACTAAGGGCGATAGTACCCATGTCGTTGGTAAATTCATGGGGCGGTTCTGTATTGATCGACACGACATGAAGGTCAATATTGGTTTTGTTGACGGCCACGCCGATACCGTTAAGCTTGAGGAACTCTGGACTTTGAAGTGGCACAAGTCTTTCGCTACTAACAATGATATTGAGATAGGTCGTAACTGATAAGTTTTTAACAAATTCGATGATCCTTACGAAAGGTAAAAATCAAAGGGAGATGAGTATATGTAGTTTTCTATAAATACAGAAGAACTTTTTTATAATACTTTTGTGTTCTAAAACAGGTTTGTTCGGCTGTTATGGCTGGCAAACCTGCTCATAGATTATGTGTTGTGATGTTCGTGAATTGTAATTGGAAAGAAATAATATGCTTACTCGTCAAAAGTTGTGGTATATCGTAATTATTTTGTTTGCGGTTGTGTTTACTGCATCAGCTTCGGTGATCGTGATCGACGATGATGGGGATAACGACGGTGTTGCCGGTCCCGATGTTGTCACTGTGAGCGTAAGCTCGCACGACAATGGCGGCTGGGGAACGAATTGGGACATGTTTAACGACACCTCGGCATACAATGGTGGCGGTGATCTTTTCAACACCAACACCCCCGGTGCAGCAACCGCTACCTACACTTTTACTGAGGCTCTGGGAGTTGTTCCCGGCACGGAGTACAATGTGTATGCGTACTGGCGAGGACAGGGCAATACCGGTCCTGCGATTTACACGATAGGTGACGGCGGCGGCGATGTTGGTGTTAACATGACATCTTATCCCACTGCCGACATTATGATCCTCGATCCCGATCCCGCTGGTAACAACAACGGGGTTACTCACTTCGGTTTTCAACTGCTGGGAACTGTTGTGGAAGACGGTGATGGTGTGCTTACGGTTGTTCTGGCCAGTACCGCAGACAACTTTATCAATGTTGACGCAGTTGCCATTGAAGAAACAACTTATACTTTTGATCCGTCTCCTGGAAACGGGGAGCTTCAAGTTGATCCTGTTACTACTGACCTAAGCTGGCTTTTGGAATCGTCAATAACATCCTATCATGTGTATTTTGGCGATACTGAGCCTGATGAAATGCTTACCGACTATGGCCTGACACCAATCCCACACACCGCACTAAATACCGTAACTAACGCCGAACTCGCTGCCGCTTATGGTGAGCTTGAATACAGTACCACTGAAACTGACAAGGTCTATTACTGGGTGGTCGATGCGTATGATGGAACATCCGTCACAAATTCCAGTTATCCGGGATGGAGCTTTACTACGCGTAAGCGTTTGAATCCCTGTCCCGACGGTGATGTTAACGGCGATTGTCGGGTTTCTATTGACGATATTATCCTGATGGGTCTTCAATGGCTGGAGCCTGCAGGCTGTGACGGACATCCGACCGATTGCGCCGATCTTGTTGGCAATGACGGTGTCGATCTGCGAGATTTCACTGTTCTGGCAAAAGACTGGTTGTTGGACATGAACGGCAGCTCTATTGTTATCATTAACGAAATTCATTACAATCCCGATATGTCGACAGAGCTGGTGGAATATGTTGAGTTGCATAACATCAGCAGTGAAGATGTAGATATTTCCGGCTGGCATTTTTGCGATGGTTTCGTCTACACTTTTCCTCAGGGAACAATTATTGCCGCTAATGGCTATGTTGTGGTCACCGAAGATGCCTCGCTGGCAGTTAATCCTACAACTGTTACAAGTAAATATGGAACAAGCAGTTCAATTATTTATGGTCCTTTTATCGGCAGCCTGAACAATGATGGAGAAAAGATAGAACTATGCAATGCCGAAGGAATAGAAGTTGATCAGGTCGATTACAGGTTGGGTTTTCCATGGCCGACAGTTGGCGATTCTGTGCCGGATACTACAGAAGGTAACGGCCATTCGATACAGCTTGTTAATCCAACACTGGACAATGATCTCGGCGGCAGTTGGCGAAGTGCGTATCCAACGCCTGGTGCAGAAAATCATTCTGTCTATGAAGGGAATTGTCCGCCTCATATTCGACAGGTAGATCATCACCCAAATCAGCCGGTGTCCGATGAGGTCGTAACGATTACAGCAAAAGTAACAGATCAGGATGGTGTTGCCACAGTAAACCTTCTCTATCAGCAAGTGGCTCCCGGCAGCTACATTAGACTGACGGATTCGGCGTACGAAAGCAGCTGGACCACACTACCCATGAATGATTCCGGAATCGATGGCGATGTAATGGAAGGCGACAGCATTTATACCGCAGTCATCCCGGATTCCGTGCAACAGCACCGCCAGTTGATCCGCTACCGGATTACTGTCGAAGATACCGTAGGTTCCAGCATCAGTGTCCCTTATGAAGATGACCAGCAGCCCAATTTCGCGTATTTCTGCTATAATGGCGTGCCGGCCTGGCAAGGGGCGAACCAACCCGGTTCGTCGGCGGTTGAGACATTCAGCAGTGAATTGCTCGAGTCTATCCCGGTCTACCATCTCATCGCCGATGCCGTCGATGTTGACCGTTGTCAGTATAACGGCAGCTATAGAAACACACGGTTCCGGGGCACGCTGATCTATAACGGCGAAGTCTATGACCACATTGAGTTCAATATTCGAGGCGAATATTCGACTTATGTAACAGGCAAAAACAAGTGGCGTTACCGGTTCCATCGAGGCCACTACTTTCAGGCACGCGATAATTTCGGAAAAAAATATAAGAGCCGTTGGAAGGATATGAAAGTCAACGGTGGTGCTGCTCCATGGACGCCCCCTAATCGGGGTATGGCAGGGATTGACGAGTGTCTTTCCTTCCGTCTGTTCGAGCTTTCCGGGGTGCCGACCAGCCGAACCAGCTATTTTCATTTCCGCGTGATCGATGGTGCGGACGAGGCAACCTCGAGCCAGTACGCCGGGGATATGTGGGGGCTGTACTACAGTGTCGAAGTTCCAGATTCAAGGTTCCTGAGCGACCGAGACCTGCCCGATGGAAACCTCTATAAACTGGAAAGTACTGTCAAGCAGGACAACCAGGGCGCGCACGAGCCTCTGGGTCCGTCTGACTTTACAGCCGTGCGTAATTTGATGTCTACAAGCCGAACCGAGCAATGGTGGCGGGACAATGTTAACCATCTGGCTTACGGACGATACAAGGGGGTTGCCGAGGCGGTTACCCATTATGATCAAAGGGAAAAAATGCAAGGGTACTACTTCCACGATCCGGAAACCGGAAAATGGACAATTCTTCCCTGGGATCTCGATACCATGTTCCAACTCACGGACAAGTATTATACATGGGACCGCATACGGCTCGTTGTCGACCCCAGCTATCCAATCCTTGAATTGGAAGCCGTCAACGAACAACGGGAAATTCTGGACCTGATGTTTAATGCTAATGCGGTTGATACCGCGATGGCTGAGTTTGTCAACATTGTCAACCCTGCCGGGCAGTCGCTCACCTGGGCGGATGTGGATCAGTTTGTCTGGAACTACCATCCCAAGACAATCAGCAAAGGCTCGTTTAACCTGCTTACGGCGAGCGGTAACCCCGCAGGGCATACGTATTGGAGAACCATTGTTTCCGCCGATCATGAAGGACAGATGGACTTCATGCGTAAGTTCATGCAGCCCGGCGGGTGGGGCTACGACAGACTTGTCGCCGAGGTCGCTGACAGCAGCATCCCGAATACACCAACAGCAGCCTATAACGGTCCTGCTGACAATCCTTCAAACGCTCTCAGTTTCCAGACAACGCCTTTTTCCGATCCGCAGGGCGTCAATACATTTGCAGCGATCAAATGGCGAATCGCTGAAGTTGAACCGTATTCGGTTGTCGTTGACCCTGTTGATCCTCCGACAACGAAAGTGTTTATATATTCAGGTGATACATGGCGATACTTCAAAGGATTATCCGAACCTTCTAATCCGACAAGCAAATGGCGTCAGAATAATTTTGAAGATACCCCTTCTGAAAGTGACTGGCTCGAAGGTGAGATTCCCATAGGTTACGGACCATCGTCAGTTGTTACAAATCTTACGGATATGCGTTATAATTACTCAACGGTATATCTCAGGAAATACTTCGATGTTGCAAGGCCATCCGATTTCGAGACATTGACCTTCGATGTCAATTACGATGAAGGCATTAATGTGTGGATCAACGGCACTTATGTCGGCTATGTAAATGTTACCGGCGAGGAAATGGCCTTTGATTCTTTGGCTCCAGACTATGTTAGCGGCCAGACATCTGTTTCGATGACGTTTACCAATCCCGCCGACTATCTGGTTGCAGGCACCAATGTCATTGCGGTTCAACTTATCAATAATACAATCTCCAGTTCTGACCTTCTCTTTGATTCAACTCTTATCGGCAATCCTGTTGAATTAGACAACAACGAAGGCGAAACTGCAATTCCAGTTGTTTACAGCGATAAACGCAAAAAATATGAGATCGAAACTGTTTGGGAAAGTCAGGAGTTTGCGACGTTCTCAGATACAATTACCGTTCCAGCCAGTGTTGTCAGGCCCGGCAGAACCTATCGCCTTCGCTGCAAAATGAAAGACGATACCGGCAGATGGTCCCATTGGTCCGACCCGAATCAGTTTGTAGCTGGTGAACCGCTATCGGTTGGAATACTGGATAATCTCCGCATTACAGAAGTAATGTACAATCCGGCAGACGCGGAAACATTGAAAGGTGAGCTTGACGTTGATAACGACGAGTTTGAATTCATTGAGATAAAGAACATTGGCGATGAGACGCTCGACCTTACTCATGTATCATTTACTGACGGCATTTCATTTGCGTTTACAGGCAGTAATATCGAGATTCTCGGTCCAGGTGAATTCGTTCTTGTTGTAAGAAACCAGACTGCATTTGAATCTCGCTATGGAACGAGCCATAGCAGCCGAATTTCGGGCGAATATATAACTCAGAAGTTATCCAATTCCGGTGAGGCTGTTAAGCTTGTAGATTTCTGGAACGGTACAATAACAGAATTTGAATATAACGATGGCAGAGCATGGCCATTGGCAGCGGACGGCGGCGGACATTCGCTCGTACCGCTGCCCGGTACAATTGCCGACCAGCCTGCTGGCACCGCAAAGTATGGCGGTAACTGGCGACAAAGCGCATACATGAATGGCTCGCCCGGTGCAGACGATCTCGAATTATCAGAATCAGTGGTCATCAACGAAGTCACCGCACACACAGACTATTCTACCCCGCCGTATGATTCCAATGACTGGATCGAGCTTTACAACACATCTGACGCAACCGTCGATCTGAACGGCAACTGGTATCTTACCGATGACCTCAACGATCTCAAGAAATGGTCAATTCCCGCCGGCTCAATAGCTGCATCTGGTTTTGTCAGCTTTGATGAAGTTGCAGATTTCCACAACCCGATCACAACCGGCTTCGGGCTTGACAAAGCAGGCGAGCAAGTCATCCTGTCATACCTGCCCGGCACAGCAGCCGACCGCATTGTTGACTCCGTCCGTTTCAAGGGACAGGAGAACAACACATCGCTTGGAAGATATCCGGACGGCGGGGCATACTTCTTTGCGATGATTCCTTCACGGGACAACTCAAACAGCCTGCCAAAGCATGATGTCGTTATCAGCGAGATAATGTACCATCCAGAGGAAGGCACAACGAATGATGAATACATCGAATTGTACAATCCGACCGCTAGAACAATCGACCTTTACAACGCGGCTGGCACATTGCGGCTTGACAATGCAGTCGATTTCAATTTCCCGGCTTCGATGTCTATGACCGCAGGCTCACGATTGCTCATCGTAGGTTTCGATCCTGCGACAGATACCGCTCGGCTGGATGCTTTTGAGGCTGCATACAGCACAGGTGATCTGGCACCCGGCGTGGACATCGTAGGCCCATGGTCAGGCGACCTGTCCAACGGTACGGAGCGGCTGGCCCTGGAAAGACCGCAGGCACCGGACGTAATCAATGACCCCGTAAGCTGGGTGATAGTCGATGAAGTAACATATAGCGACTACGCACCATGGCCGATCACCCCGGACGGCACAGGCGATGCATTAGAGAGAATCGAAACATCACCCGAATCGTCCGGTAACAACCCGGCAAACTGGCAGGCATCAGTGCCCGTTTTAGATTGAAGCAGAATTGATTTATCCTGAAGTAAAATGAGATGATTTAAAGATGTCATTTTCAGCAAATCATTCTGTTCGTTTCAGACATTATCATGACTCCATGCATGGTTAACTTATAAAGATTATTTCATAATGAGAATCGTTTCTGAGGGAAATACACAACATTTTGAAAAAAAATTCAAGAAAATAGTATCAAATGAACTTTGTCCAAAGAAAAATATCTTCTGACTCTTTAGCAATAAAATTGATTGAACCTTGCCGGTCTCCTGGCGCTTCCGAAACATATCTTACGTTATCAAAAACTATGGATGCACTATCATTAATATAAAAATTATTATTAATTATATGTTTGCTCACGAATTATGACATTTGTATAATAATGTGCTGGGCCAGATGTGATAGGTGGTGTAATTACTGACGTCTACAACAGGTCCGGTACAGTGGTTATTTTAGGGTTAAATCCATGAATGAGGTTACCCGCATAATCAACGTAATCCAACATGGGGACAAACACGCTACGGAGGAACTTCTTCCATTAGTATATGAGGAGCTTAGGCTGTTGGCTGCTCAAAAGATGAGCCAGGAAAAGCCGGTGCGGACTCTTCAGGCAACTGCATTGGTTCATGAAGCATATATTAGGCTGGTGGATGGAAATGATCAGGACTGGAACAGCCGGGGACACTTCTTTATAGCAGCAGCTGAAGCTATGGGGCGTATACTTGTCGAAAACGCCCGGAGTAAGAAAAGACAAAAGAGGGGAGGGGATAATAAACGCACCAAATTACCTGAAATCTATCTGCCTTTTAAAGGGTCGTCAGATGATATTCTGGCCCTTGATGAAGCTTTATTATTTTGCAGGCCTTACAATGGCACAGGCAGCAGTGTTACAGGGGGTTACACGTCCTACAATATATGAGAAATGTCAGTTGGAATAAAGGAGTTTTATCATGCGCAAACACAGGAAGACTCCAGTTGCATTTTGGGGGAGGTATATCAGTTATGTCGCTAAATATGGGACTATTCGAAAATGCTGGAATCTGGTCAGAGCATTATACTATTATCTCAGGGGCGCAGAAATAGTTAGGAATATGCCAGCATTTCTTAAGGTGGAGGTTAGCAGGAAGTGTGAGGTTATGTGCAAGATGTGTCCTGCGAAGAAGGAGGAAGTTTTTTTTCCTTTGGCAGATTTTAAGAAACTGATCGACAGGCTCAAGAAATATGTGTTTCTTGTTTCGCTTTATGATATTGGTGACCCTTTGTGGAATGATGAGTTGATGGAGTATATTCAGTATGCTCATGAGAGGAAGATCGGGACGATAGTATCATCGTCACTTTCGCTTGAGAAGGATGATGGATATTGGATGGAGCTGGTATGCAGTGGTTTGGATAAACTTATTGTTGCGATCGATGGTGTCAGTCCGGAGGTTTATAATGCTTACAGGACTAAAGGGGATCTTGGTCTGGTGATGAGGAATTTGAGTATAGTTTTAAGGTGTAGGGATGAGGTTGGCAGTGATCTGAAGGTCGAATGGCAGATGCTGGATCTGGTGTGTAACGAGAGTGAGCAGATGGTGGCGAGGACGACAGCGATGGCAATTGGATGTGACACGTTTCGGTTGATACCTGAGGCTACGAAGTCAAGGTGCAAGTATAAGGAAATGAATATTGTGCGGAAGAATAACTGTCTGTTGCCTTTTATTATATTTATCATTGATGCTTACCACAGGGTGCGGCCTTGCTATAAGATATATTCGGATGATGTTTTCATTGGGAGTATGGCGGATAGTGTTTTTGAAGAGTTGTGGAACTGTGAGGAAATCGGGCGGATTCGGAGCAAGGAGAAGATTCAGGAGAGAAGTCCTTGTATGACTTGCAGGGAGGGATAAATTTAAGGTGTCAGGAACCAATGGCACTGTCATGTTTTTTTGTGGTTTGGTTACAACATAACCGGCCGCACGACTGATTTTTGTGTTTTCCATCGAACGTTAATGTTTTTGTTTCTCTCTGGCCGAAATTATATG
>DAOWHR010000163.1 GCA_030641315.1 Anaerohalosphaeraceae bacterium
ACTTAGCAGCAGGTCGAGCTGGTGAACCTCGACAATTGCCGTCAGGGTCAATTGTGAAGCGAGGATCAGCATGTCCATTAAATCAGCAGGCGACAGAGCCTCGGCAATAAGAAGGATCGCGTCAGCACCCGCGGCACGGGCCTGATAGATCTGGTAGGGATCGACAAAAAAATCCTTACGCAGCACCGGCAGATCGACCGATTCTTTGATGCGGGCGATATAAGAAAGATCACCCTGGAAATATTTCTCATCGGTCAGCACACTTATCGCATCAGCGCCGCATTGTTGATAGATTATCGCTATCTCAACGGGATCAAAATCGGGCCGAATAAGCCCCGCTGACGGGGAGGCCTTTTTCACCTCGGCGATCACGTTGATACCGCGAGGGTTTGCCTTAGTTACAGCACGGTAAAAGTTGCGGCACTTTGGCAATGCGGAGATCGTGTCTTTATGCTTTTCTACAGGTGTATCAGCCTTGTGCGCAGCAACTTCCGTGTGCTTGTATTCGATTATTTCATCAAGAATGTTTGGCAATTAAACTCCTATTGCGGCTGTGACTGCGAAACCTGCACAAAGGCCATGCGAATCTGCTGAAGAGTACTTTCGAGCATTTCCTTTTCTTCGTCGGTCAGATTGCCTTTGGTTTTCTCCTCAATGACACCAAGCATGTCGATGTTGAATTTGGCCATCGGCAGATCTATTTTTGGCTCAGAATCCTTGTCCATTACCAAAAGGCCCATGGCGAAGAAACCCTGTGTGGCGTGCATACTGACCAGGCTCTTGATGTCAGCAGGCGGCAAAGCAGGACCCTGCTCAGCAGGTTGCTCAGGTGAGATTTCTTCGCTAGCAAGTTCTTCTTTTTCCTTTTGGGCCTGGGCCTTCCAGTCTTCGTCAACGATGATTTTCTTTTCTGTGTTTTCTTCTGTCATTTGAACGGTTCCTATTAATTTCTATATTTTTTTAGTGATCTTGCGACATCGCGTTTCTGCTGGTCGTCCTGTAATTTCTGGCGTTTATCGTATTGGCGTTTTCCTTTTGCCAATGCCAACTCGATCTTTGCCAGCCCGCGGTCGTTGAAGTATATCCTCAGCGGCACGAGCGTAAAGCCTCTCTGCTGGAGCTTAATTTTGATCTTTTCGATCTGCCGTCTGTGCAGCAGCAACTTCCTGTCACGCAACGGCTCGTGATTATTATAGCTGGCCTGAGCGTAATGTGCGATCTTACAGCCAACAAGAAGACACTCGTTGTGTATTATTCGGGCATAAGAGCCTTCAAGGTCCGCCAGCCCCTGGCGAATTGATTTGACCTCTGTCCCGTAAAGCACAAGCCCGGCTTCAACCTTTTCGACCAGTTCGTAGTCGTGGTAAGCCTTTCTGTTCTTTACGTTGATCGAACCCGATCGACTCTTTTTTTTCTTGTCCGTTGCCATTGGGACATAATAACAAGGTTGCGATTGCTTGCAACGTAAAACTGGAAAAACAGGCGATGCCTGCTTAAATATCCTTATTAAGCAGGCATCGCCCTAACATTTATGGTGTGTTGGTTGTTATTTTGCCGGTTTTTTTGCGGACATGCAAAACTGACCCATTAACATCATGGCATCGTTGGTTCTTTCTGCAGAACCGTCCATTTTAGCATAAGCATCAACCAGTGCTACCAATTCAGGATCGGCAGGCTTCTCGCCAAAGTGATGGGCTACATTTACGATTCCAGCATCGAGGCCGTATTCCATAGCTTTTTCGACATAGGCACGAGCAATGCCGATCTTGCGGCCTGGAAGGTCGCGGCAGGAATTGCTGACACCAAGCGAGAAATGCACTCCTGCCATTTTCTCATTAACCCTGATCTTCTTTATTGTCTCAAATGCACGGTATGTGTAGCCTGCGACTCCAAGTTGCATGGGCATATCGATAGCCAGTGGAAATACTGTCGAATCGAAGTATATCTGGTCCGGCCTGAAACCGTACTGGCCGACAGCCTTATCAAATAACTCTTCAGCAAGAGCAAAAAGTTCATCAACTGAATATGATCCGCCTGCACCGTCTGGCTTATCTTCACTGAGGAGAAGGCCAATGAAAGAAAAATCATACTTTTTCTTGAGCGGCATCATCTGGTCGGCATTGTACACCTTGATAGAGTTAATCAGCGGAGGGGCTACCGGCAGGTCCGTGTCATACCAATCTTTAAGGCCTGCTTCGAGAACCTTATCATCACTGCTGTCGATACAGATGGGTACGCCCTTACCGTATTTTCTTACCAGTTTGACATACTGGAGCATATATTCGACAGTCAAAGCAGGATCGGTCTCGCCGAATGCGTCAACATTTACAGCTATAAAAGCAGCACCCTCGTCAGCCTGTGATTCGATAAGCTTCTGAATATAATCAAACTGCTCACTGGGATGTGAATACGCATCAGGACCCAGTTCGTGCAGTTCTTTCATTATCTTGCTTGTCCGCGGGATTGAAGCGTGAATTGATTCTCCAATACCGATAAGTTGTTTGGCCATAATACTTTCCTCTAAAATTCATATACATTTGTCAGGTGGACCCTTATAAACGAATTACATTTTTGAATCCACATATTTTAGCGTAGTTTTCTGCAACATCTATAAATTGCCAACCTTTTTTTTGTACTATTGTGCTGTTGTGGCAAGTTTTCTCAACTGCTAAATGACCTCTTGTATCATTGTTGATAACCTGTTGATAACTACAATCACTTGATGCATTACAGCCTTCTCCTATATATACCCAAGCACTATACTGCAATGGCATTCGGATTCAATCCTCAACACCCAATACAACAACACTAATAGTCCTGATTATAAGGCTATACTGCATAACACTTTAAAATCCAAACTATAAAATCCTCGCAAAGACATACCGTCCGGTCGGTATATCGTTCTTATCCGGAAATAATAAGCTTCTATAATGTATATAGTATTTCAAAGCCGGACCAAAGGTGGATAACTTACTGATCGAGGCATGTAAACAGCAGTTTAGGAAGCACTTGCGAAGGATATAAATTAAGATTAGCGGCCGTTGACTGGCGGTAATAAGCCCTTGAACCTTTTGCAGGCATCTTTCGGGTCAGGCGAATCCGTTACTGCCGAACATACTGCGATAGCTTTTGCACCGGCACTTAGGACTTGCTCAACGTTTTCAAGCGTGATCCCTCCTATTGCCACATGCCTTACTGATGTATCAGCCAGCATCGCAACGGCATCGCGAAGATATTTTGGACCTGCAAGTTTAATTCCGGGCTTTGTCTGCGTATTGAATACCGGCCCGATGCCAACATATTCGACGTTCAGATCTATCGCGATGGCTAGCTGCTCCATGCAGTGTGTGCTCAACCCCATTATCATTGGCTTTTGCATAAGCTTCCTCGCTACAGCCACAGGGATGTCATCCTGACCGAAATGAACACCATCAGCACCGGCATTGACCGCGATATCAATACGATCATTGATAATGCTTAATACATTCTGGTCGGCACAGACCTTCACAAAGTCGTCTGCAAGTGAGCATAGATGGCTGTCTGATATACCTTTCGCTCGAAGCTGAATACAGTCTGCTCCACCTTGCGCGCATTGTGCGGCAATATCAAGAATATGTTTATTGTCGCATCGGCTTTCCGCCGTAATAAGCACGTAAAGACGTATTAAGCTGGCTTTTGTGATAGTATGAGAAGCAATGATAATGTCTTTTTCAAGGCTGTATGCCTCAAAACGCAGGGCTTCAAATCGTTTTGCGATGGCTGGGTCAATCGTCTGGGATGTCTCAGCAAGCGCCCTTAAAGCTTCGGTAATCCTTTTGCATGCGGCAACAAGACAGTCGTACAGCGACCTTCGTACCTGTTGGTTTGTAACCGTGGTCTTCTGGCCGACATCGCCTTGACTATCCCTGGCAACGATGAGCGCGACAGGATCCAGTTGCTGTGAAACGGAAGCTAGTTTGTGCCGCAACTGCTTTGCCCGGGCACTAAGGTTTGGCGAGTTCAAAGTGAAACGACAAAACTCTTCAATAACCCTTGCAGCTTCGCGCGAGCGATTAAGATTGGCGTCAATTATCCTGTATATGCTGTTTTCCATGGTGGCATTATAATAAGGTTTGGAACAAGCGGAAGCAAAAAAAGACAGCAATTGTCCGCCAGCTAAATATTGGCGCAAAAAACAGGAACCGATCTCCTCAGGCTCGGTTCCTAATCACCCTCGCGATGTCCAACCGGCGAAACACACCCTTCCTCTTCCAGAAGATTCACCAACCAGACTAATAGAGAACACATCGCAATACTCGTACCAGATGCTTATTAACATCACAATCAAAACTAAAAGGAAACCATAAACACCCATCACAAATACACTTAAACCGGATATATCAATGATTATTCGAGTTTTTCAGGTTTCAAACAATGAGGTCTTGATGTTTTTTTTAAACACTAACAAGTTCCCGGCGAAAGCTTCTCGAAGGAATATTTTTCAAAATCTGTACTATGGCATGAAATATCGAAGTCAGGACTGGTAATTGCTAACGCAATATATGTTTAAAAAAAACAACGGCCTCAAAAACATTTCCGCAACACATCACCCTGGGACTTCTGGAAACGGAATTTCTAACTTAATCGACCAATATATAATACACTTCTTTCAACTCACACTTGATTTGCCTGTGAGCAGTTGTATAAGATATTTAGCTGCCTGAGAGAGTGTCTTGTCCCTACGCACAATTATACCTGTTGTCCTTGTGAATTTCTCATTTGAAAGTGCGATTGCTTTTAATGACCCATTAGCGATCTCTGTCCTGAGAGACGGTTCCGGCAGGATGCTTATCCCTGCATCGATCTCCACTGCCCGCTTAATGGTCTCTACATTGTCAAATTCCATAACGGTACGGACAGAAACGTTGTATTTATGCAAAATACCATCAATGAGATTTCTGCTTGGCAGATACTGCTCAAAGGCGATGAACTTTTGGCCCTGGATCTGATGAATGTTGACCGTATTGCTGCCTGAAAGGGGATTTTCAGGGCCGCAAACAAGCATAAGCCGTTCATCTTCAAATGGATAGACCTTTATAGAACTAAATTGCCTGGGTTCTGCGACTGCGCCAATGTCAAACTGCCCATCTAAGATTCCATCATATATCTCCTGTGCAGAACAGTATTCGACTGAAAGATTTACATCTTGAAAAGTTGTCATAAACTCCTTAACATATGGCTGAAGGTCGTGCATTCCAATACTGAAGATTGCTGCAAGATAGATTCTTGAAGATGAGTTGCTCAATGCCGACAACCTACTGGTGAGCCGGTTGTATCGCTCCATAATATCTTTGCCCGAGTTGTAGAATATCTGACCGGTCTTGGTCAGGGCCAAAGGTCTTGTCTTTCGATCGATCAACTGACATTTATATTTAAGCTCTAGCTGTGCGATCTGCTGTGAAACTGCGGATTGGCTGATGCCATTTTTCTCAGCCGCCCTGGAAAAGTTCTTCAACTCGGCTACATCACAGAATATCCTTAAGGTATCAAAATCCATACATAAGACTCGCTTATATTAACTATCACATTGTTTTGCTTGCGGTTGGCCAACGAAACGCTATTATAAGCAGGTTTAATCATTTGTAAAGCCTTGTTTATAGACAGGCAGGATGATAACTTTTGACGAATCACGTAAATTAAGTAACTCAGGCTACGAAAATCGGCAAGACAAGTGCCCTTACGAATAATATTAGCAAAATTAATCTTTATAAAAGGAGAATCGTTAATGAGTAATGACTATACAAACCAAATTCTGGAGCTTGTAGCTAAAAAGAATGCAGGCGAGCCGGAGTTCAATCAGGCCGTCAAGGAAGTTATCGAAACACTTGGACCGGTTATTGAACGCAACCCGAAGTATAAGGACCAGGCAATTCTGGAAAGAATCACCGAGCCGGAACGTGTCCTAATGTTTCGTGTCCCCTGGGTAGATGACAAGGGAAAATTTCAGGTCAACCGCGGCTTCCGCATTGAGATGAACAGCGCAATAGGCCCATACAAAGGCGGCCTGCGTTTCCACCCGACAGTAAACCTTAGCATACTGAAGTTCCTCGCTTTCGAGCAGGTTTTCAAAAATTCACTGACAACCCTTCCAATGGGCGGCGGCAAAGGCGGCTCGGACTTCGACCCCAAGGGCAAGAGCGACAACGAAGTAATGAGTTTCTGCCAGTCATTTATGACTGAGCTTAGCAGGCACATCGGCGCAAACACAGACGTACCGGCTGGCGACATCGGCGTTGGCGGCAGAGAGATCGGCTTTATGTTCGGACAATACAAGAGACTTCGCAATGAATTCGTCGGTGTCCTCACAGGAAAGGCCCTAAACTGGGGCGGCTCACTCATCAGGCCAGAAGCAACAGGTTATGGAGCGGTCTATTTCGCACAGAATATGCTCGCAACACGCGGCGACAGCATTGAAGGCAAGGTCTGCACAGTTTCCGGTGCGGGTAACGTGGCACAGTACACGGTTGAAAAGGTCAACGACCTTGGCGGCAAATGCGTAACTCTGTCTGACTCAGCTGGCACGATCTACGATCCCGCAGGCATTGATGCTGAAAAGCTCGCTTTCGTAATGGACCTCAAAAACGTTCAGCGTGGCAGGATCAAGGAATACGCCGACAAGTTCCCGGGCGTTGAATACCTTGAAGGTAAGCGTCCATGGGGCGTTAAGTGCGACTGTGCGTTCCCAAGTGCCACTCAAAATGAAATCTCAGCAGACGACGCACAAACACTGGTCGACAATGCCTGCTTCGTTGTCTCAGAAGGCGCCAACATGCCTACAGTTCCCGAAGGAGTTGATGTCTTCCAGAAGAACAACGTTCTTTACGGCCCGGGCAAAGCCGCTAACGCAGGCGGTGTAGCTGTTTCTGGTCTTGAGATGGCACAGAACGCAACTCATACCAACTGGACACGTGAGACAGTTGACAAGAGACTCCAGGAGATCATGAAAGCTGTTCACACACAGGCATTCAATGCAGCTCAGGAATACGGAGTTGCGGGCAACTATGTTGCTGGTGCAAACATCGCAGGCTTTGTAAAGGTTGCTGACGCCATGCTGGATCAGGGTCTTGTATAATTAAAACCTATATCAGGAAATTCCGGGGCGTTGTGAGTCAAACTGCAACGCCCCGTTTTTTTGGTCAAAATGTTCCTCATCTGCAAAAAACATCATAAAATGCAGATTTTGTAGTGTTAAAACCATTGACAGAGGCAACAACTACCTGTATTGTAACCCCCTTCACCGGGCGATTAGCTCAGTTGGCTAGAGCACCTGCCTTACAAGCAGGGGGTCACAGGTTCAAGTCCTGTATCGCCCAGTCATAAACCCTTGTAGGCACTGAACTTACAAGGGTTTGTTTTTTTGCCCGAAATTCCTTGAGTATAAACGGCGGAGTAAAATTGTACCACCTGGCGGAGCAATAATGTACCACCGACTCACTGTATAGCCGAGACCGTCCCGGCTGTCAACATTCAATTCTGACCAGTTCTTTTCTTCTGTCTGGCTAAGCGTTTACG
>DAOWHR010000354.1 GCA_030641315.1 Anaerohalosphaeraceae bacterium
ATCCCCATTTGAGCGAGGATCAGATCGAGGATCTGTCGGCTCATATGGGACAGATACTTCAAATGGATACTTGATGATGAAAACCTATACGGGGCGTATTGTTTTTGTATGTTTTGTGGCTCTGATAATATTTGCCGCTGCCGGGTGTCAGCCGAAAGTGGATGACGAGCCGGTTATTCTTTGTCCAGGCAAGGTTTCGATAGAAGAAGCAGTCGCTGCAATCAAGGCCCAGCAGACGCGTTCATTGCCCGTTCAGGGGCGAGGTAAGTGCAGGGTCAGCTGGATTGAGGACAACAAAACGAAGGATTATGATCTTCAGGTGGATTTACGTTTCTGTCCGCCTGATCGGCTGTACCTCAACGGTACATATCTTTCGAAGGAATATCTGAGGGCAGGAACGAATGCTGAGGAGTTTTGGCTTCGTATGAAGGAAATGGAAATTTATCAGTGGGGCAAGTGGGAAGATGCCCAGGCGTGTCCTTCGCATCAACTTATGAATCCGGCGAACCTGCTTGATGCTTTAGGGCAGGTCAAGATCGATGAGTCTTACAAACTCAGCAATGAAGGCGCTTATGATGTATTTACATTGACCGATGAGGTTGGGTTAAAAGTTAAGCGTGTTTATGTTTACTGCTGCGATTATACGGTGCGCAAGATTGAGTACTATGGCGGGGATGGGCTGGTGAGCGTTTCGATTGATCTGGACGATTATACGACTGTCGATGAAGATAGTCGGACCAAGGTACCGGGCAGGATCAGCATTGTTAATATTGAGTCGGGAAGCATGAAGATCGATGTTACGCTTAATAAGGGCGTCAAGGTGTTTAAGAATCCTAAGGATGCTCTTTTTGATCGTGACAAATGCACTACCAGGGGAATTGAAAATGTTTATAAGCTAAACAGCGACTGCCGGTTTGAGAAGCAGGAATAACCATAAAGTAGTTCAATACAAGTGGAGGCCGAAAATGAGTGACTCAAATTGTAAAAAAATCACGCGTCGGCATATTCTTAAAGCTTCAGGAGCCGCAATTGTTTTACCGACTATTGTCCCTGCCAGTGTGTTTGGCGAAAGTGCTCCTTCCAACCGGATCAATATAGGAATGATCGGTATGGGCAGGCAGGCGATGTATGCCAATATCCCGCCTTTTCTGCAATCCAAGGACTGTAAGGTTGTCGCGGTGTGCGATGTCGATAAATGGCGGCTGGATAACGCAAAGAAAAAAGTCGATGAGTTTTACAGGAACAAAGATTGCCGGGCTTATTCCAACTGGCGTAAACTCATCGAACGAGACGATATTGACGCGATCATGAATTCTACTGCGGATCACTGGCATGTGCCGATTTCGCTGGCAGCGGTTCGTAAGGGCAAGCATGTCAGTTGTGAAAAACCGTTGACACTGTCGATAGCCGAAGGTCGTGTACTTGCTGATGCGGTTAAGAAACATGGTGTTGTGTTCAGGACGGACAGCGAGTGCAGGTCAAACTCGTACATGCACAAAACAGCTCAGCTTGCGATCAACGGGTACCTGGGAAATATCAAACGGATTGAGGTAGGTGTGCCGGCAGGTGATGTTGCCGGTGGAAAAACGACTCCGATGGAAGTACCTGCGGAACTTGATTATGATATGTGGGTTGGCCCTGCGCCAATGAAGGCGTATACGCTTGACCGTGTGCATCCGCGTAAGGGATACGGCCGCCCCGGGTGGATGCGATGTCGGGATACATGCGAAGGGATGATAACGAACTGGGGGACGCACTTGCTTGACGTTACTCAGCAGCTTAACAAGACTGAACGCACCGGGCCGGTATCGATTGAGGGGACGGGGAAATATCCCGAGCCGGGTTCGGGACTTTGGAACGTGCTGATTGATTTTCGTGTGCAGTTTAAATACGCCACTGGGATTGTGCTGGATTATCTGATCGATGTACCCTATATCAAGGTCGAAGGTGATGAAGGTTGGATCAAGACGCACTGGAACAGCAAGGGCGGGATGACGGCACATGACAAGAACGTTTTTCGGGTCAAACTAAAAGAGTCGGATATACACCTTCCGCTGCGACAGGATAAGGAGGACTTTATCTATGCGATCAGAAACCGGTGCAATACTATGGCTGACGCTGAGGTTGGCCATCGAACGTGTTCGATGGGGCAGTTGGGGCACATCGCGATACAACGAGGCAAAAAACTCAGCTGGAACCCGAAGATCGAACGTTTTGTCGATGACGAAAAAGGCAATGAGATGCTCCATCGACCTTATCGTAAGCCGTGGGGACTGAATGTGACATGATACGTATTAAACTTTTGCTGCTGAAATTATTGTCTTTTGCTTCTGAGGTATCTGGTCCCAATGCACACGGCAGTAGGGCTTGTGGTTGTAGATACTCAGGATTTGCGTGCAGTGCGGAAAACGGCATTTTCTGCCTTCAGCAGAAGTTTTGAGAGCTTTTTTCATAGTAACTCCTGAAGGAATATTGCCAATAAAAAAGGCCCTGCATTTAGCAGGGCCTCTCGGTTCGAAAGTAATGTTACCTGCTTAGGAGGGAATTACATTCGTTGCACATGGGCCTTTTTTGCCTTGTCCAACTTCAAACTCAACCTTCTGATTGTCTGAAAGTGATGCATAACCTTCTGTTTTGATCTCAGAATGATGCACGAAAAGATCTTCGCCGCCGCCATCTGGTGTGATAAAACCGAAACCCTTGCTGTCATTGAACCATTTTACTGTACCTGTACTCATTTGTACTTCTCCTTGGCTTGTCAAAAGCCAACTTAATAGTATCTCTCGTTCTTAATTTATTTGGGAGATACTCTTGAGAGATGGAAGAATTCTACCGTTTTGAATTTTACTTTAGCTTTTGGAATAACGCAAGAAATAAATATTATATTGTTTTTGTTTTTCGTGCAAGCAATGATTTGAGGCTAATAATGGGCTATTTTACGAGCGAATTGATGATATATTTATTGGTGAATTGCGGGTGGCTGGTGCTAATTGAGTATTGAGGTGTGTTTGTTTTGATGGGGTGAGGTGTACCAGACTGTACCGTTTTCGACCGATTTTGGGATTTCTTCGTGTTAAGATGGGTTGTTTGGGGTTGGGAGTCGGCGATATTGGGGTGTTATGGGGGTTTTATTGTGGGGGATGGGTGTCTGGTTCTATTGCGCGGTCGGTTGGTAGTTTTTATCTTGTATTGGGGTTGGGATGGGGGTAAGTGTTTGTGGGGCTGTGATTTATCATTAATTTGCAAGAGGATGGAGATTGTGGTTTTTGTGGGTGGGTGGTATTTGCCGGTCGAGAGGTGGGGTATGTCCGTTTTGTCTGGGTTTTGGGTATTTGTGATTTGGTAAGTTATTGTGACGCACTAACTTAACGCGAAGGTCGTGAAGGGAAGTTTTTTTGTTTTGCTTGGTGGGGATTTCTTTTTCGACCGCTTTGAGTTGGTGGGGATTAGCTTTAATAGCTAGTAGTTAGTAGCTAAGGTTTTAATATCTGTTTTTGTTGGGGGCTTTGGTTTGTTTGGGGTAGTCGTGCGTTGGTGGGAAATGGGTTTAATTTGGAATTTGGGATTGTGTATTTGGGATTTTAAAACCACGGAATTCACGGAGTTCCACGGAAAATAACTTTAAGGCAACTACGGATTTCGCGGATTTACGCGGATTATTTTTTAGGTTGAAGAGCAAAAATTAACCACCTGCCGCGACCTGCTGCGACAAGCACAGCTTGGCAAGCGGGCGCTGCACGGCGGGCGGGAATGCAGGGAATTGCACGGAAAAAAAAGCTTAATGCAACTACGGATTTCGCTGATTTTCGCTGATTTTTAAAAGCTGGGATTGGTGTGGTTAGATTAAGATTGCATATTTAGAGGATTGGGATTAGGATTTTAGCGGTAATTAATTCTCACCATGAAGCTCACGAAGGGCATGGCGCAGCATAACCGCAACCAAAAAGCAACCGCGGATTACGCTGATTTTCGCGGATTAAAAAAGATGAAAAGGCTAAAAGTCGGGCAATAGGTGATTTGGAGGCAACCTTTTCTATTGCAA
>DAOWHR010000109.1 GCA_030641315.1 Anaerohalosphaeraceae bacterium
CGATAAAGTTGCGGCACTATTTCTTTCACCAGCAAGCGAAAAAGGCAGAAGTACCTTAAGGCTTGGCGAAAATATGTGGCTCTACATCCCTAATGTCGGCAAGCCAATTCGTATAACAAGTCTTCAGTCAGTGGTGGGAGGTGTATTTAATAATTCCGACATATTGCGACTCGATTATGCATCGGAATATTTTGTCGAGCAAATGGAAGAGTTGAATGTTGAGAAAAAGTTGAATGACAAGAAGGAGTTGAGCGATAAATATATTTTACACCTTAAGGCTAAAACAAAGACCGTAGCATACGACAAATTGAAAATGTGGGTAGATAAGGACACGATTTTACCGACCAAAATTGAGTGTCTTACCGAAAAATCTATGCTCATAAAAACGATCTATTACAAAGAAACCAAGGACTTTGGCGACAAAATTTTACGGCCTTCTGTCATTGAGACTGACAGCCCATTATATAAGGGCTACAAATCTGTGATGATATTCGCAAAGATAAAGAAAAAAGCATTCAAAGATGAAGTCTTTACACTCACATTTATGCCCAATCTGGAATCCTTGAGACAATGAGATCATCGGCGATACTTGCTATTTTGTTAACACTTTCTTATGGAATGGCTTTGGGCGAGGAAGAGTATTCCTTCGACCTGTCAGAAATAGAAGAAAAGCCTCTGGATGTCGGGGGGTATCTTGAATTTCGTCCTGTTCTTACCGAGCTGGATGAGAACTCCGCATTATACAAACTCAAATCATATGACCGCGGCAGAGAAAATACCCGTGAGGAATATAATTTTACGGCGTTATTTGACGGCAGCTATAAAAAAGGAGCTACAGAATTTCATGCAATAGTCAACACTGACTTAACAAAATCCTATCTCGGGTGGTCGGAAAAAACAACACTTTATGAAGGCTATATGTCATTGAGACCATCGTCAACATTTAGTTTTGACATAGGCAAAAAGACATTAAAATGGGGCAAAGGATACGCATGGAACCCGGCGGCTTTTTTGGACAGACCGAAAGACCCTGAAGATCCTGAACTTGCCCGTGAGGGATTTGTAGTAATATCAGCAGATTACATCAAGAGTTTTGACGGGCCATTGAGAACGTTTTCTTTTACACCGGTTTTGATGCCTGTTTATGATCATATCAATGATGATTTTGGGAGGATTAACAGCTTAAATTTCGCAGGAAAAATATATTTGCTGCTTTATGATACAGATATTGATTTTATGTTTCTTGCGGGCCAGAGCAAAGCAAACCGGTACGGGATGGATTTTTCCAGGAATGTCACTTCTAATTTTGAGATTCATGGGGAGCTTGCATTTATTGATGGCCACGAAAGACGATTTATCGACAATAATGGCACTGTCTTTAGTAAGGAATACGATGCGACAAGCTACCTGCTTGGTCTGCGATACCTGACTAAATCTGATACGACGTATATCTTTGAATATTTTCACGATGCGACAGGATATGCGGCCAGCGAAATGGAAGACTACTTTTCGTTCATAGGTACAGGCTACGATACGTATCTTGCTTCGGGCGATGATTCTCTTTTAAAGAAAGCATCAAACGCAGCCGGAGGAAGCTACAACAGAAAAAATCTCATGAGAGACTATCTCTATCTGCGCGTCAGTCAGAAAGAACCGTTTGATATACTATATTTCACGCCTTCACTAACGGGAATATATAATATTAACGACAAAAGTTTTTCCTTTGGTCCGGAATTCTCATATACCGGAATCAAAGATCTTGAACTTAGACTGAAAACAACTTTTCTAGTGGGGGATTCATATACTGAGTTCGGAGAAAAACTAAATAATTCCAGAATAGAATTTCGTGCAAGATACTATTTTTGAGTTACAATATAGCAGTATGAGCCGAGAGCAAAATAATCTGTGAACATTCGATAAATATATACCGGTTAAAAAACATACGAAAGACTTGAAATTGAAAACTGATACAAAAACAAAACTACTTGCTGCAATTTGTAAGGTATGTCCATTTTGCATAGCCGCAAGGCAATGGCCCGACTCGGCTTATGCAAAAAAACTGCGAAAAATCGAAAAGCACTGTTGTTTTTGCAAGGCTTACCAAAAGCTTAAAAGCAGCTAATCCAAATGATGCACAGGAGAACAACCTATGAAAGAAATTTCGATGATCCCTATTGGCATCATACATTCGCCGTACAAACAAGTTAAAGGTATGCCAATCCAGGGCAAATTCAAGCCCGGAGTAAAAGCATATGTTGAACTCAAAAGTGAATACGCTACCGGGCTCAAGGACCTGGGTGACTTCAGTCATGCCATTTTAGTTTATTATTTTCATGAATCTCTCAAAGAGGAACTTGTTGGCAAGCCGTTTTTGGAAAATAACAAGCATGGTATATTCGCCATAAGAAGTCCTCATAGACCGAACCATATTGGTCTTTCAGTCGTCAAAATTGAAAGTATTGAGAAAAACCAATTACACTTTAGCGAAGTTGATGTCCTGGACGGGACACCGGTATTGGACATAAAACCATACGTGAAACATTTTGATGTTCGAGATAATGTTATTTCCGGTTGGATAGATAAGCACTTCCAGAACACTGATATGCCGAACAAAACTTTGTTGAAGTAAAATATTGGCGTAAAAAAATAACCGGCTAACAAAACAGGTTTTAACTCAGTTGCACCTGGGAGTTGAGTCCGCCTATCTAATTTATATGACTGACTGTAAGAGATAATATAATGGTTGATTTAAATGACATCAATGAACATTTTCGAGAGGCCCTTTTGGCCACCGTTCCATGTGCGGTATTTATGGTGGACATCAACAACCAAATTATCTTCTGGAACAGATCTGCCGAGGAACTGACAGGATATCCTGCCGATGAGATTGTTGGGTCCACCTGTGATAAACTGCGGATGAATATCTGCGCTAATCTGGACCCTGCTATTAGAAAAACCTTCTGTCCATTAGTCTCGGGAGGTAAGGTAGGGGAAGTTGAATGTGAGATGCGTAGCAAAGATGGGACGGTTGTTCCTGTAATGAGAAGAAGCAGGCCTGTCTATGACGATAAGGGTAAGTTGATTGGAGCGATAGAAGCTCTTGTCGATGTGAGTTTAATTAAACAGGCTCGTACAGAGATCCGTACACTTAAGCACGAAATAGCTCAAAGCGGCAGATATGGCCATCTTGTCGGTGCCTCTGAAAAGATGCGTAAGTTGTATGGCATGATTGATGTTGTTGCTCAAACCGCTGCAAATGTTGTCATTGAAGGTGGAACTGGTACTGGTAAGGAGTTAGTTGCAAAAACCATTCACGCTGAAAGTCTTCGTTCAAAGAATATATTTCTTGCTGTTAACTGTGGAGCACTTCCGGAATCACTTTTGGAAGCTGAACTTTTTGGCCACAAACGTGGGGCTTTTACCGGAGCGATTGAGGATCGGTCTGGTTGTTTCGAAACCGCTTCGGGAGGAACGCTTTTTCTCGATGAGATCGGTGAAATGCCCTTGTCTTCTCAGGTTAAGCTTCTTCGTGTTCTCCAGGAAAACCAAATAACACGTGTCGGTGATAGCTTGCCAAGGGACGTGGATGTGCGCATCATCGCAGCTTCTAATAAGAAACTTTCTGATATGGTTAATGCCGGGCAATTCAGGGAGGATCTCTATTACCGCTTGCGTGTTGTCGGATTAGTTGTCCCGTCTTTGCGTGATCGGAAGGAGGACATACCTGGTCTCGCGGCATATTTCATATCTCAATTCAACAAGAAATACGACAAGCAGGTTGAAGGCTGTTCCCCAAAAGCTATGGATTTGCTTATGGCACATATCTGGCCGGGCAATGTCCGTGAACTTGAGCATGCAATTGAACATGCCTTTGTTGTTACCGCTAAAGGCGAAAAAGTGCTTAATGTAGACAGTTTGCCCCCTGAGACATCATGTCTGCCTGAAATATCTGATCCCCATATCCAGACAGATACAGGCGATGTTGATGAAATGACGCAGGTTGAAAATGCCTTAGCCCAAGCTAAGGGCAATAAGACTCAGGCTGCCCGAATTTTGGGCATCACCAGGGCGGGTTTATACAAGAAAATTCGCCGCCTTGGCATGTGAACTCAATCTATCCAGTACTGCGTTCCGGATAAACCACCGGATATAGTTTTCTCATTTTAATTCCGGCATCAGGCAGTAATTGGACATAATTTTATACAAAGTTAGGTTGACAAATGGGAATATTCAGGAATACTCTATATCAATCAGCAGGCAAACCAGCCGGGCCGACAATGAGCGTAAAATATAATCGCAGCAGGGATTGTTAAGTCTGTTTACCTTGAGATTATAAAATGTTAACCTATAGTAAAGGTGAGCCATGATAATGAAAACTAACTTAAAGCATATGATAACTGACTTTGCTATTACCAGATATAAAGTTGTTACGGCGATGCTTGTGATGTTGACAGTGGTTGTACTGGTTTTGGCCGCTGTGCCGTCCATCTGGCCAAAAGCTTTTCCTGCGTTACATTCTATTAAGATCGACACTGATCCTGAGAATATGCTCCCTGCCGATGAACCGGTACGCGTGTTCCACAATCAAATGAAAAAAGAGTTGTCGCTCTATGACATGGTCGTTGTTGGAATAGTAAACGAAAAAAGTTCCGAAGGAGCCTTTGACCCTTCGACGTTGGCAAATATATTCGAGTTGACCGAATTTGCCAAAACCCTTCGTTGGACCGAAGACGGCAAAGAAGTAGGTGTTGTCGAGGTCGACCTGATCGCGCCTTCTACCGTCGACAACATTGAACAGGGCGGACTTGGAACGGTCAGGTTCGAATGGCTGATGGCACAACCGCCCAAAACAAAAGAGGAGGCCCTGGCAATTCGCCAAAAGGCCCAGCGGATACCATTTCTTAACGGGACGCTTGTTTCAGAAGACGGCAAGGCGATCTGTATTTACCTGCCCCTGACAGATAAACATTTGAGTTATAGAGTTTATACCGAACTACAACAAAAGATAGCAACTTTCTCCGGTGATGAGGAATATCATATCACTGGTCTTCCGGTTGCAGAGGATACGTTTGGTGTTGAGATGTTTATTCAGATGGCGGTTTCCGCACCGATGGCCATGGTTGTTATATTCATTCTGCTGTTTGTATTTTTCCGCAAGCTCGTGATAATCATTTCACCGATGATAGTGGCGATGGTGTCGGTTATTTTGACAATGGGACTGCTTATCATAGCGGGATACCCTGTACACATAATGAGCAGTATGATCCCCATATTTATTATGCCGATAGCGGTACTGGATTCGATACATATCATCAGTGAATTCTTTGAACTTTACCAGCAGAACAAGGACAGACGCAAAACCATTCTCAAGGTTATGGATGAGTTGTTTGTGCCCATGCTGTATACTTCGCTGACATCGGCAGCCGGTTTTGCGTCTTTGGCTTTAACACCAATTCCGCCGGTACAGGTATTTGGCATCTTTGTCGCGATCGGTATTATGATAGCGTGGGTACTTACGATAATATTCATACCCGCATATATAATGTTCATAAAACCCCAGACGCTTGAAAAATTCGGCGCTGTTCATATTGAAGGCAAGGAGCCGCGGATTTCGGTTATAGGAAGATCTCTGAATCAATTGGGGGGGCTGACTTATCGCTGGGCCAAGCCGATCCTGGGTGTTACAGTGGTAATTATCGTAGTTGCAATTTACGGAATGAGCCTTATCAATATTAACGATAATCCGGTGAAATGGTTTAACAAATCGCACCCTATTCGCGTAGCTGACAGAGTACTGAATGACCATTTTGGCGGAACCTATATGGCATACCTATCACTCGCGGCCGAAGAAAAAGAATTCGATCCGGGGAATTTTATTGACGATTTTGGCGAACAAGCCGGGAAACAGGCAAAGAATATCGAGGATGACTTTCCTGGAGCAGCAGAGGTTTTTGCCCGGTTGCAGAGTTTCGCAGTTGAGGCAGTTAAAACCTCGCATAGCCGTAAAGAAGCTTTGGAAAAGATTGCCCTGTTTGCAGCCGATGAACTCGATAATGCAGAAGATGATACTTTTGACGCGTGGGATGAAGCAAGCCTGTTTGTCGATCAGCAGAGACAGCGAAGCCAGGTATTCAAGGATCCGGCAGTTCTGAAATATCAAGCAAAATTACAGAAAGCGCTGTTAGGAACACAGATCGTCGGCAAGTCGAATTCGCTTGCCGACATCGTAAAGACTGTGCATCGTGAGTTGCGTGAAGGGGACGAGCAGCATTTTCGTATTCCCGACACTTCCAGTGCGGTTGCTCAGTGCATGATCACTTTCCAGTCCAGTCACCGAGCCGATGATCTGTGGCATTTTGTCACACCGGATTACCAAAAGTCCAGCATCTGGGTTCAGTTGAAAAGCGGCGACAATAAAGATATGACCAAAGTGATACAAGCCATTGACGATTATATCGCGAATAATCCGCCGCCGGTGCCATTGAAATACGAATGGTTCGGGCTGACTTACATCAATGTTGTTTGGCAGCAGAAGATGGTAAGCGGTATGTTGCAGGCGTTCATTGGAAGTTTTTTAGTAGTATTTCTGATGATGACAATCCTGTTTCGCTCAGCCCTTTGGGGATTGCTATCAATGATTCCGCTGACGATTACCATTGGCGCTATATATGGCGTTGTCGGACTGGTTGGTAAGGACTACGATATGCCGGTTGCGTTGCTAAGTTCGATGACATTGGGTTTGGCGGTTGATTTTTCGATCCATTTCCTTGTGCGAAGCAGGCAGATGTATGCTTCTCTTGGTACATGGAAGAATACAGTACCCACTATATTTGCTGAGCCAGCCAGGGCGATCACTCGCAATATTATTGTAGTTGCGGTAGGTTTTTTGCCTCTGCTGCTTGCTCCCCTGACACCGTACAATACTGTCGGTATTTTATTGGCAACGATCCTGCTGGTTTCCGGAGTCGCGACGCTGTTGATACTTCCGGCCTTGGTCAGAGTGCTGGAGAAACGTCTGTTCACGGCAAAAAAGGTTCTGGGCGCAGGCTGCAACTGCGTTACGTGCTCAATATCGTCAATAACTATTGTGGCATTGATAGCGATCACCTTTCATCAGTATTCAACTGTCGGATGGACAAAACTTACCTGGTTCAGTATAATAGCTGTACCTGTAATGGCAATCGGGTGCGGGCTGTTGTCAAGGCGTGAAAAATGTAATATCATCGATAAAAGTAAGGAGAGCATAAATGAATAAGCATTTATATATGACGATCTATGTTTCAGTATTGTTGCTGGTTTTTGGAAGTTACGTTTCTGCAGAAACCGAAAAGGCTCCCACTCAAAAGGAAGATACCACAGAGCAAAAACCTCTTTCTGTAGAACAGGTCATAATTGAGACTAACCGCGTGGCATACTATCAGGGCATCGATGGTAAAGCTAAGATCAAGATGACCATTACGGACAATCAGGCCCGAAAGCGAAATCGTGAATTGACCATTCTTCGCTGGGATCAGCCCGATAAGAAACTGTCGAAAGAACAGCAGAAGAAAAATGACAACTTCTGCGGTGACCAGAAGATATATTCATATTTTTCAAGACCTGCTGACGTGTCAAAGACGGTTTTTATGGTATGGAAAAAACTCGAAAAGGATAAGGAAGATAACCGCTGGATGTATCTGCCCGCTCTGGATCTGGTCAAACGCATCTCCGCGACAGATAAAAGAACAAGTTTTGTGGGATCGCACTTCTTTTACGAGGATGTTTCAGGACGCAATATTAACGATGACACCCACGAGTTGACAAAGACTACAAAGGATTACTACGTCTTAAAAAACACTCCGAAGGAACCCAAACTTGTCGAGTTCAAGTATTATGATATGTGGATACATCGAAAAACTTTCGTCGTTGTCAGGACGGATTATTTCGACAAGCAGGATAAGAAGTATCGCACTTACGAAGCCTTAGAGATAAAAGAGATCCAGGGGTACCCAACGGTTATGAAATCAAAAATGACCGATCTTCGGACAAAAGGAAATACCATTCTTCAATACAGTGATGTCAAATATAACATCGGCATTGATGAGTCGGTCTTTACAGAACGATACTTAAGAAAACCACCGCGAAAGTATTTGAAATGATTTCTTTTACCAGAGACAGACATATCGGGATAACTGCAATATTAATAATGCTGCTGATGCAAAGTGCAGCGGTTTATTCAGATTCGGCCCCGCCGTTACCTGCCGGATTGTCAGGCTCATCTGCCGATGATGAGATGCCCGCTCTGCCTGCCGGTTTGGAAAATGAGCCGAAAGATGCTGATGACCCTGACGCACCTCCGCCGTTGCCGATGGGATTAGCGACGGATCCTTCTACGGCAAAGACTGATGCGCAGTCCGGAGATGGCGAAAAACCATGGCTGGACATGTCGGGGTTTTGGGAAGTTCGCAGCGGCTACCGATTGCGGAACGATAAATACGAAAAGGATGCTGCATTAGGTGAATCCAGGTTGCAGTTAGAGATGGAGAAAGACTGGAACGTCTTTAATTTCAAGGTTACTACCGATCTGTATTATGATTGGGTGTCTGAAAACCATTCGGTTGACCTGGAAGACGGGCAGGGTTTTCTGGACCTGAGAGAAGCAAGCGTTTCCTATTCGCCGTTTGATTTTATGGACCTTAAGGTCGGCCGACAAGTATTGACATGGGGAACCGGGGATATGGTATTCATTAACGACCTTTTCCCGAAGGACTGGCAGGCGTTCTTCATCGGAAGGGATACGGAATATCTCAAGGCGCCTTCTGATGCGATCAAAGCAAGTTTCTATAACGATATTGCCAATATCAATATTGTATATACACCCAGATTTGACTCAGACAGATTTATAACAGGTGACCGTTTATCCTACTGGAACGGCAGCCGAATAGCAGGCAGCGACAGCATTATTCGCACTGATAAACCCGACGACTGGTTTGGTGATGATGAGTTGGCGATGAGGATAACTAAGAATATTGCCGGCTATGAACTTGCTGCTTATGGATATTGGGGATACTGGAAAAGTCCGGCAGGATTTGATACGTCAACTTCCAAATATACGTTCCCGAAGCTTAACGTCTACGGTGCAAGTACCAGAGGTCAGGTAGGCCGGGGAATAGGTAATGTCGAACTGGGTTTTTACGATTCCGGTGATGACAGGGCAGGCAATGATCCGTTTGTAGACAACAGCCAGTTGCGATACCTGCTTGGTTATGAACAGGATTTGCCTGAACTAGCCTCTGACCTTACGGTCGGTTTGCAGTATTATGTCGAACAGATGCTTCATTATGGCGACTACCGAAGAAACCTTCCCGCCGGCAGCAGGGCCGCTGACGAGTTCCGGCATCTGTTGACCTTCAGAATAACCAAACTCTACTGGAACCAGAATCTAACATGTTCGCTCTTCACTTATTATTCACCGTCCGACGAGGATGTATATATGCGCCCAAATATACATTACAAGGTCAACGACGATCTGGCAGTAGAAGCCGGGGCAAATATTTTCTGGGGAGACCAGAAAAGCACGTTCTTCGGCCAGTTTAAGTATAACACAAACATATACGCCAGCGTCCGCTATAGTTTCTGATAAGGCATATTCTTTCCTTCTGGACATGACTTATACTCATCAACAGCAAGCCCGAAGCGCGAGTGCAGGGACATAAGATCGGATGCGGCATATTGTGATCGGGCGAAACCCACGCCAACACAGGAATATACCCCCGGAAAATATCAGAACAGATAACACACACGTCAAAGCGGTCAAAAACGGTACACTCTGCCCCCCCCACCCACATCACCCAAACAAAGCCAAAGCAAATGGTTGGCTTTTTTGATTGAAACCCAATCACATCTCATGCTAAACTGCCACGCTAAACCCAAAATATATAACCTAATAATCGGAGAATACCAAAATGCCACAAACAATAACTTACAAAATACTCGAAAAACACCTCGTAAACGGCACACTAACCCAGGGCCAACCCATCGGCATACACATCGACCAGACCCTAACTCAGGACGCAACCGGCACAACTGCATTCCTGCTCTTTGAGTCAATGGGCCTTGGCAGGGTCAAAACCGACCTTTCCATCAGCTACGTGGACCACAACATGAGCCAGTTCGGCCCCGAAAACCACAACGACCACCTATATCTCCAAACCGTAGCAACCAAAGCCGGCGCCTACAACTCCAGAGCTGGCAACGGGATCTGTCACCAACTCCACCTGGAAAGATTCGGCAAACCAGGCGCAACCCTCCTCGGCAGCGATTCACACACACCAACGGGCGGCGGGATCGGCATGCTAGCTATCGGTGCTGGGGGCATGGATGTATCAGTAGCAATGGGTGGAGGCGAGTTCTACATAACCGCACCAAAAGTAATAGGCGTTAAACTGACCGGCAAACTTAACGACTGGGTCGCAAGCAAAGACATCATCCTCAAACTGCTAAGTATCCTCACAACAAAGGGCAACGTCGGCTGCGTTATCGAATACCTCGGCCCCGGCATCGAAACACTTTCAGTGCCGCAGCGGGCAACTGTCACAAACATGGGCGCAGAACTCGGTGTAACGACCAGCGTCTTCCCCAGCGATGAAAACACACGCAGGTTCCTTGCCGCTCAAGGCAGAGAAAATGATTACACCCCCCTGTCCGCTGACGATGGCGTTGAATATGACCGTGTCATCGAGATCGACCTTTCAGCTATCGAGCCAATGGCAGCGTGCCCGTCATCTCCTGACAACATAA
>DAOWHR010000126.1 GCA_030641315.1 Anaerohalosphaeraceae bacterium
ACCAGCGGAGTTTGGGCAGTTATGTATCGAAACAGACTGCCGAAGAACTCAGCGGAAACAGTTAAATACGAGTATTGAATATGGAGTCGAAAAGGTGGAAATACTCTCACAATAACTGGACTAAAGAAATGGGGCAGATCAATTACACCTGTTAAGATCGACGGGGCGAGACTTTCATAGCGACCATCATAATAACATTAACCAATGCACCTGTTTGTCATAACGACAGACAGGTGTTTTTTTATTGGGAGATCAATAAAATGGACAGGATATATATTAGAGCAGCAAACCGGATATTGAAAACACTTGAGCCCCTTGAGTTTGAAAGACTAAAACAGGTGCAAAGCAGGCTTGAGGATTTCAATTCAAAATGTTCAGACGCGATAAAGAACTCACGCGGTTTCTATGTAGCTGTCGATAGGCATCTACTTTTGGCAGCAGATAAGATTAAAACAAAGATCGGCAGAGATATCTACGATTTTACACAGCAACTGCAGGCTCTGAAAGATTTTCTAAACAGTGACGATATAAAGCTACCACACCTGGGTGATATTGGTACATCACTGCAACAGCTTGTTCTGGAATTTGGTGAAGCTAATATCGATCTGAAAGCTAAGACGATATCCGTGACAACTGAATCGATCACTTTGGAGGGTGTTGTACTTGGCTCTTTTGAGATCAAGCTGTTTATTGACAGAATAGCCAAACTCTACGATGACAGACCATACAAAATAATCGCTCTTGAACCAAACCCGTCAGGTTCTGACAGCGATGTAACACATCCGCATGTCAGCCATGAACAGCTTTGTGAAGGTGATGGCCATATGCCGATCCGCAAGGCATTGCGGCAAGGACGAATATGTGACTTCTTTGTAATAATTCAGCAGATACTTAGTACTTACAATCCCGGTAGTCCGTATGTCAGCCTGGATAATTGGGAAGGTACGTCTTGTTATGACTGCGGTTATTCTGTCAGTGGTGACGAGTGTTATTATTGCGACTTCTGTAATTATGACTTTTGCTCTGACTGTTCAACGTATTGCCGAATATGCGATGCCACTGTTTGTTTGGGATGCAGCTATGGATGTCCATACTGCGGTAAGGCAGTCTGTAAGAATTGTACGGCAGTTTGCACAGAATGTGAGAAAGTTCTATGTACAGACTGCATAACTGAAGAAGGAATATGTCAATATTGTCAAGACTTAAGAGAGGAAAAGAAAAATGAAGAACAAGAAAAAACACCAACAGAGCCAAAGGCCATCCCTGTCATTCAGTCCGACAGCGTGGGCGAAACTCGTGTATCTGCGTGACTTAACAGATAATGAAGTCGGCGGTTTCGGGATTACTGAAGCTGACAATCTGTTGTTTGTAACAGATATTGTACTGGTAAAACAAAAAGTTACAGCCGTATCGGTTTCGTTTGATGATAATTCGGTTGCAGATTTCTTTGATGAACAGGTCGAACTTGGCAGACAGCCTCAGCAGTTTGCGAGAATCTGGCTGCACACCCATCCAGGCAATTCACCTGAACCAAGTTGTACTGACGAGGAAACCTTTTCAAGAGTGTTTGGCAGTTGCGATTGGTCAGTTATGGCAATCGTTGCCCAGGGAGGTAAAACCTATGCGAGACTAAGATTTAGTGCCGGTCCAGGTGGTGGTATTATGATTCCTGTGTCTGTGAATTACAACTGTGACTTCAAGGCTGCTGATATTAACGATTGGAAAGCTCAGTATCAAAGCAATGTTGTCGAAGACAATTCTTTTATCAGAACATCAGGCCGAAGGAATTCGGTTTTTTCACAATTGGATGGAGAAGATTATTTCGGCTGTGATGGTTCAGAAGGTTTAGGCCTTGTTACCGGAGAGGATGTTTTTGACGAGATCGATTCGATGGATCCGACGGAACGAGCGTACTTTATGGAAGAGCTTTCAACAAGAAGTGAATTCTGGGATGAATATGAAAGTGAGGTGTTATATGAGTAGCGAAAGATATTCAAGGCAGGAAGACATTGTACCGCGTAAGAGGATACTTGATTGCAAAGCAACTGTCATTGGGGTCGGTGCAATTGGCAGACAGGTAGCGATACAACTGACCGCTATCGGAGTTCCAGTATTACAACTTGTGGATTTTGATGTGGTGGAAATAAGCAATCTGGCAACACAAGGATATATGCACAAGGATCTCAAACGGCCCAAAGTTGATGCGACTGCCGAGTTTTGCCGAGAGATCAATCACGATCTGCAAGCTGAAGTTGTTCTGGATAAATTCAAAAGAACAACACTCGTTGGCAACTGTGTATTTTGTTGTGTTGATAGTATCGAAACTCGCAAGCACATCTGGCAGGCTTTGAAAGACAAAACGAATTTCTTCTGTGACGGTAGAATGTCCGCAGAAGTCTTACGAGTTATAACAGCCTGTGATGACACAAGCCGATCATACTACCCTCAGACGCTATTTGCAGCATCCGAAGCTCATACAGGGCCATGCACTGCCAAAACCACGATCTACTGTGCAAACATAGCAGCAGGCTTCATGCTGGCTCAATTCACCAAGTATTTGCGGATGTTGCCGGTTGACCATGATATACAGATTAACCTCCTAGCCTCGGAGATATATGTTAATGATGAATGTTAATTGGAGACATGAAAATGCTGTACATTAGATTGTTTCACGGCAGAGCAGACCCTGAACAAGACATGGATGATTGGGGCAGCGACGGACCTGTATTGGGGCCATATGAGTACATTCACACGACTTATGGTCATCACTTGAAGCTTGGGAGACCTGACGATAACAGATATGAGCTTTTCGTAGCAGAGGATATGCTATACTACGATAGTGTATACTATGGCGACTGGAGCGTGTTTGATGAACAAACCCTACAGAAAAGCAAATATCAGGCAGTTGTATTTGAACAACATAAAGCAAACTTGCCGCAGTCAGAGTAAGACCAAAACAATAAACCAGCTTAGCGATGACACAATAGATCGTCGCTAAGCTTTTTATTTGTCGCTATCCATTTATAAACTTTGAACTGATGTCTTCTTTGGGCCTCAATTTGTAAACGTATATATAAAATGTATGCATTTCATGCGTTTTTTTTAAGTTCTTATTATTTATGACTTTATGAAACCTGTCATTCTTAGTTTTTCTGAGCTATTTGGCTATTTGGTTGTATAACGGTTGTAGCTTTATAAACAGTTTTTTTCCATTACGGTTTAATGAAGGCTCAGCAATACCGTTGAGTATAAACGGCGGAGTAAAATTGTACCACCTGGCGGAGCAATAATGTACCACCGACTCACTGTATAGCCGAGACCGTCCCGGCTGTCAACATTCAATTCTGACCAGTTCTTTTCTTCTGTCTGGCTAAGCGTTTACG
>DAOWHR010000134.1 GCA_030641315.1 Anaerohalosphaeraceae bacterium
CGAAGATTTCGCGGAAGCACTAGGACTTGCTCATGACCTGGGACATGCCCCTTTTGGACATCAAGGCGAAAAAATACTAAAAAAGATTATTGATAAGACGCCTTGTTTAAAGAGAATGTACCCTGATTTTGGTCACGAAATATATGGTTTAAGGGTAGTAGATAAAATAGCAAAATGTGACAGAGAAAAACCAGGTTTAAATCTTACATGGGAAGTTAGAGATGGAATCGTTTCTCATTGCGGAGAAGACTTTGATACCTGTAAATTAATCCCAGACCTAAATAAAAATGAAGACCTTGAAAGTATACCCACAGGCAAAGAAGCTGGCAATCCAGCAACACTTGAAGGGTGCATAGTAAGACTTATTGATAAAGTGGCCTATTGCGGCAAAGATATTGAAGACGCTATCGCAGCTGAAATCATCAAGCCGAATGAAGTTCCAGAGAGTATTTGCGAGGGACTAGGAAGGACAAATGGAAAAATGGTTGGTACAATTCTTAGAGATATTATTGAGCAAAGTACAGACAAAGACTTTGTAGCAATCTCACCAAAATATGGTAGCTTGATGCATGAACTGATTGATTTTAACATAAACAATATCTACCATTGTGATAAATCGGAAGGTTATAATAAACAAGCTGAAAGAGCACTGACCTTATTGTTTGAACATCTGCTTGAGCAAATTCACATTGAAAATAGATTCGAAAACTACAATACCACAGACCTGACCCCCAAAGTGTACAAGTTCTTGAAAGAATACTGCGACGAATATTGTCGTAAAGTAGAGATATATACAGACAAAGACCCTGATGAACTCATTATTTTGGATTTCATAGCAGGGATGACAGATACTTTTGCGGTACGTTCCTTCCAGGAACTATTTGTTCCTCAAGCAACAGTTTAATATGCTCTGAGAGCCTAAGCACAATTGTAGAATTCTTCCATATTGAGATTGTTGTATCTCTAATACAGAAATTGAAGTGAAGGGAGCAGGTATGAGTTTTATTGGTCGTCGTGAATTTTTGGCTGGTGTGGTTGGCGGTGTTGCTGGCGTTATGTTTGGGGGCGGTTCTTTGTTCGGGGCCGGGCGGAAAAAGCCGAATGTTCTTTTTATCGCTATTGACGATCTTAACGACTGGGTGGGATGTTTGGGTGGACATCCGGATACGATCACACCGAATCTTGATAGACTTGCAGGACGTGGTGTTCTGTTTACCAATGCGCACTGTGCGGCGCCTGCTTGCGGGCCGTCGAGATCGTCTTTAATGACGGGTGTGCTGCCTTGTGTGTCGGGCTATTATAAAAACGGTCAGCCGTTCTTTCGGAAGAACCCCGCATTGAAAAACGCGGTGACGATACCGCAGCATTTTATGGCGAACGGATATACGGCTATCGGGGCGGGCAAAATACATCACGGGTCCGACCATGACGCTGCATCGTGGGATGAGTATTGGCCGAGCAAGACAAAGATGAAGCCGGGCGATCCGCTGCCTGCGAAAAGGCCGGTTAGCGGTATCCCCAGGACCGCACATTTTGACTGGGGGCCATTGGATAATCCCGATAAGGCGATGGGTGACTGGCAGGTTGCTGACTGGGTGATCGGTCAGATCAAGAAAGATCATGACAAGCCGCTGTTTCTTGGGTGCGGTTTTTATCGGCCACATTTACCATGGTATGTTCCGCAGAAATATTTTGACAAATTTCCATTGGATATGATCACTTTGCCTGACGTTAAGGATGATGACCTTGCCGATGTCCCTGCGATGGGACAGAAGATGGCAGTCAGGAAAGTTGTTTACGAAGACGGAGCAAAAGCAAAAAGTATCGATGAAATACTAGCGGCAACGCCGGGGTGCGATCACGCGAGAGTTGTTAAGCACGAGCAGTGGCGGCAAGCGGTGCAGGGTTATCTGGCATCGATCAATTTTGTGGATACGTGTCTTGGACGGGTTGTTCAAGCTCTGGATGAGCGAAAGGACGCGGATGAGTGGGTTGTTATTTTGTGGTCGGATCATGGGTGGCACCTGGGCGAGAAGCTGCACTGGCGGAAGTTCTCACTGTGGGAGGAAGCTACGCATAATGTGATGATGTGTGTTGCGCCGGGAGTGACGATGCCGGGGGGCAGATGCGATGAGCCGGTGAACCTTATCGATATTTATCCGACGCTGGTTGATGTTTGCGGGCTTACGAAGAAAGACGGGCTGGACGGGATAAGTCTTGCTGGCCAACTGTTGGACCCGAAAACAGAGAAGACCGAACCTACTCTGACAACGCATGGACGCGAGAATCATTCGCTGCGGTCGAAGAGATGGCGGTATACACGCTATGCGGACGGCGGCGAAGAATTGTACGACCATAAAAGTGACCCGATGGAGTGGACGAACCTTGCGGACAAGGACGGGTACGCGAAGATCAAGAAAAATATGAAAGCATATCTGCCGAAAACGAACGCGGAGAAGTTTACTTTGGCAACAAAAGGTAAGGGTGCTGGCAGAAAAACCTGATCGATCTTTTTTCTATTTATTGGAAAGGAGTTGAACGTTATGGCGGCTAAGGAAAGACATGCTGTTACAGGTGCGTTCGGGTATTCGGGCAAGTATATCGCGTCTCGGCTGCTGAGGATGGGGCATGATGTTGTTATGCTTACTAATTCCGGC
>DAOWHR010000166.1 GCA_030641315.1 Anaerohalosphaeraceae bacterium
ATAAGCTGAATGCTGAACGCCGTGCCATCGTTAAGCCAGTGACCGGTCAGCAGTTTGGTGTCCGTATCATAAAAATGATCCAGACACTCAATCGTAATATGCGGATTCGGAATCTGTGCGGGCGGATCACCTGCCCACTTCCACGCAATTTGACTGCTCCAGATTTGTTGAATTAACCCTCCGGAAAGAAAAGCGGTAGCGTTATTGCCTGTGGCGATCATATTAACTTGCCCGCCGGACATGTCGAGATAGCCGCTTCCTGCGAGTTGAATTGTCCAAATCCCTCCGGTTCCCTGACCAAGAGTTGATGTCCCTTTTATATCCGCGGAACTGTCATCGAATAAAGTCAATCCATCCATCCCACCTTGTAAGTCCACTAAAATCGCTTCTTCATTATGTAATGTTTTGTTGCCGCCGTAAGTATAAACTTCATAAGTGTAAGAAGCATACCCTGTACAAACAAATAAACAAACAAACAAACAAACAAAGAGTTGTTTATTTTTTGCTCCAACAGTCGAAAATTTCATATTCATAGTTTCACCCCTTAACTGTTTATCAAATGTGTTTTCATAAACGGTTTTCTCCGCTTTCTTTACGGACCCCGGATCCTTTCGATGGTTCTGACTGCCCTACATTCTACCATAATCGGAACCTCTAAATCAAGATAAAAGTTTTCCAATTAAAACGACCGGAAATAGCGGCAGCCAAACACAAAAAGATACAGAGGGTACTGCCGCATGCACTCAACCGAGGCTCCACCAGAAGCCCGCACAGAATACAAGGACAGCACCCCCTGTATCTTTCATGGACACAAGGGATGCCGTTTTACCCCGATGTTTCTGCGCTTTGAAATCTGGTGGATTTCGATTGAAACATCCTATCGTAAAACGACAAGAATTAATTTAATTATTAATACCTAGTATTACATAATCAAGCTGCCAATGCAAGTCAAAATCAAAAACTTTTCCGTAGACACTCCGCCCAAAAACAACGTACGCAAAACACATCTCCCGCTTTTCTTCATGCTCTTCAATAGCTTCATGGTTAATACAGCCTTTTATGTCTAGTATTAGGTACGTGTTGATCTATGAAAAATCTACGAAATCTGTGATCGCTTTTATTTTACCCAGTCGTTATAACCATGGTCAAAATAGGCAAAATGGGCACCCCTCAAAATCCAATTCTCGCTCTTGACAGATAGACAAACTCCAGTACATTTTCGCGCATTTTCCGATCAAATCGGTAACTTTTCGACCAAAACAGTGCAATTGACTGCAATTTTACCCCAAAAAAGTGAAGTTACCCATCTTAATAAACCGCGTTTGCAGCCCCCAAACGCACATTACCCCCCAAAGTGTCCCGTTTACCAGGTGTCCATGGTACCCCCTGTTTCCCTCGTTAACACCCCCAAAAACAAAGAAGCCCAAACCTAAATTACCCATCTTAACACAAAAGTAAATCTCAAAAACCCCAAAAAACCCAAATTTTCAAATTTCCATCAATACCCGATAAAATAACAACAATATACTTCCTAATCAAATGTTACTATCCCCAAGGGTATGATCAACTCATGTGCTGTTCGATGAAACTGGTGTCTACTTTGTTCTTGAGATAGAGATTGTGTGTCAGTATGTTCAGACATACGGGTATTGTCGTTTTGACAGGTTCGATCTTAAATTCCTTCAGGGCACGGACCATTGTCGCGATAGATTCTTCACGCGTATTCTGTAAGGTGATCAATTTTGCGATCATTGAATCGTAATGAGGAGAAATCATCCAGTCCTGATAAACATGTGTGTCGACGCGGACACCGAGACCGCCTGGCTGGATGTACTTTGTGATCTTGCCGGGACATGGAGCGAAATCTCTTGCCGGGTCCTCGGCGTTGATCCTGCATTCTATAGCTGAACCAATGAGCTTGATATCTTTCTGTTTGATATCGAGGATCTGGCCGCTCGCGACTTTCAACTGCCACTTAATAAGATCGTGGCCAGTTACCATTTCTGTAACCGGATGTTCGACCTGTATCCTTGTGTTGACTTCGATGAAGTAGAACTTCTTATTTTTGTCGAGCAGAAACTCGACCGTGGCGGCGCCTACGTAGTCGGTTTGTTTTACTACTTTGATAGCTGCTTTGCAGAGTTCTTCACGCATTTTGTCGTCGAGGATGGGACACGGTGCTTCTTCGATAAGCTTCTGGTGCCTTCTCTGTATACTGCAATCCCTTTCGTAGAAATGCAGCACATTGCCCGCCTTGTCGCTCATTACCTGCACTTCGACGTGTCTTGGGTCAAGAACATATTTTTCCATGAAGAGCGTACCGTTGTTAAACGCTGCTTCTGATTCGGCTTGTGCCGAGGCGAATGCGCTTCTCATGCTTATATCGCTGTGCACAACCCTCATGCCGCGTCCGCCGCCGCCTGCTGCCGCTTTCAGGATGACAGGGTAGCCGATCTTGTTTGCCATTTTGATGGCTTCGCCATCGTTTGCGAGCGGACCGTCTGAGCCTGGCACCACTGGTACCCTTGCTTTCTGAGCGATCTTTCGGGCTTCGACCTTGTCGCCGAGCTGTCTCATCGATTCGGCTGAAGGTCCTATGAATGTGATCCCGCAATCCTGGCAGACCTCTGCGAAATGATCGTTCTCAGCGAGGAAGCCGTAGCCGGGGTGTATTGCTTCGACATCGGCGATCTCAGCGGCGCTGATTATCCTTGGGATGTTCAGGTAGCTTTCTAACGGACTTGCCGGTCCTATACAGATCGCTTCGTTTGCCATTTTGAGATATTGGGCGTCTTTGTCCGCTTCGGAATATATCGCGACAGTTTCGATGCCCAGTTCCTGACATGCACGTATTATACGCAGTGCGATCTCACCACGATTTGCTATTAGTATTCTTGAGAACATAATGGTATTGACCTGTGAAATACAGAAATATTTTAGTCTGGGTTATAAGAATTGCCCGGTTTAGTCGGGCTTTACCTTGAACAGCGACTGGCCGTATTCAACGGCTTGGCCGGCTTTGCATAAAACTTTTTCGATAGTTCCACTCATCTCCGCTTTGATCTCGTTTAGAACCTTCATTGCTTCGACGATACATACTACTGTGTTCGGCTCAACCCTGTCACCGACTTTTACGAACGCGTCCGAGTCCGGGCTTGGCGATGCGTAGAAAGTACCGACCATAGGCGAATCGATCTCGATGAGTCCTTCGTCCTGGGCCTGGGCCGGAACCGCAGCGGCAGCCGGTGCATGGGCTGCTGGAGCTGCCATTGGAACATGAGTGACGAGCTGCTGTGATGGCTGGGGGCGTTTGAGCGATACTTTGTTGTCGCCGTCAACGATCTCCAACTCAACAAGGTCGTTAGCTATCATTAAGTCAATGAGTTCTTTTACTTTTTGTATATCTGTCTGTTTTTTATCTGACATCGGTATCGATCCTTGAATTTTCTTAGTACCATTTCGCCGTAAAGGTGCGGGGCCATACATCTACCGAACAACGTCAATTATATAGTTCGTGCGGTAAACAGAGCCAATTTAGTTGAACAGTATAGTCAAACAGGCAAATAATGCAAGCGATTTCATGTTGACCTGATAAAGTGGATTGATGAGATATATAATTGTGCTATTTACTATGCTCTTTTAGTGTTGCATTTGGGCCTGTTAAAATAGCTAATGCCAGTATATTGCTGTGTTTTTGCACTATAATGCTGCAAATCTTGGTGATATTGAATTTTTACTGGATTTATGAGTTATGTGTGGTTACCTTCTTTCGACACAGGTCAATGACAGTAACGTAATTTGCATAATATCAATATTTAAGGGTACATTAATAAATGACGACCAAAGAACTGGCACAATTGCTTAATGAACGGGTGCTCATTGCCGACGGTGCGATGGGTACGGTTCTTTACGAACGCGGGGTATTTGTCAATACGTGTTTTGACGAGTTGAACCTGACCAGGCCGGATATGATCGAGCAGATCCATCGTGAATATGTCGAGGCCGGGTGCGATGTCATCGAGAGCAATACCTTTGGTGCAAATGAGTATAAGTTGAGCAGATACGGTCTGGGTGACAAAGTTGAGGACATTAACAGGGCCGGTGTTGAGACCGCCCGGTCGGCCTGCGGTGAAAGCGTTCTTGTTGGCGGTGCTATCGGGCCGATCGGCTGTGAACTTCGGGAGTTTGGAAAGATCAGTATCGATCAGGCAAAGAGTATATTTTCCCGCCAGGGGCAGGCACTTACCGAGGCCGGTGCTGACTTTATAATCCTTGAGACATTTACAAACCTGCAGGAACTTCTAGCAGCTATCTTAGGCGTTTCCGAAGTTTCGCAGCTTGGGATCGTTGCCCAGATGGTTGTTGGCGGCGATAACAAGACTATTTACGGAAAGCCCATTGCCGATGCGATCCGGGAAATCAGTGCCGAACCGTCAGTTGCCGCTGTCGGGCTTAACTGTGCTGTCGGCCCGGTTGGAATGCTTAACAGCTTGCAGGCTATCATTGATGTGACCGATAAACCAATTTCCATCCAGCCCAATGCCGGTTTGCCAAGGGATGTCGAGGGCCGCAAAATATATATGTGTACGCCGGAGTATATGGCGGAATATTCGAAGCGGTTTTTTGAAAATGGCGCCAGGCTTATAGGCGGCTGCTGCGGGACAACTCCGCAGCATATCAAGGAGATCGCGCGGGTTGTCAAGTCTGTCGATAAGGCAGACGGGCAGTCGAACCTGACCGGTCATATTGAGGTCGTTTCCAGCAGCGAAGCATTGCCCGTCGGGTTTGCCCCTGTCAGTCTTGCTGAAAAATCTGCCATAGGAAGAAAACTAGCCGCTGAACAGGTTGTGCATTGCATAGAGATCGTTCCGCCCAGAGGTGTTGATATTGAAGCTACACTGGAAAAGGTTCGCCAGTGTGCCGATTACGGCATTGACGCTATAAACATACCTGATGGTCCGCGTGCCAGTTGTCGTCTGTCGCCGATGGTAACTGCCGCGAAAATTGAGGAAGCTGCTGACATTGAGGCGATCCTTCATGTTTGCTGCAGGGACAGAAATATTATTGGGATGCAGTCGGATATGCTGGGCGTTCATGCACTTGGTTTGCGAAATGTACTTCTTATAACCGGCGACCCGCCCAAGCTTGGTGATTATCCAAATGCTACCGCGGTGTTCGATCTTGATTCTGTCGCACTTACCAGGGTCGTTGACAATCTTAACCGTGGTCTTGATATTGCAGGCAATCAGCTTTCAGGGCCATTATCGTTAACGCTGGGTGTGGGTGCAAATCCGGTAGCCAGCGATCTGCACAGGGAGATCGACAGGTTCGCCCGGAAGGTCCGCGCAGGTGCCGAGTATGCCATCACCCAGCCGGTTTTCGATACTGAGATGTTCTATGCTTTTGGGGCAGCGACCGCGGGAAACAGTGTGCCTCTTATCGCCGGTATTTGGCCGTTTACGAGTTTTAAAAACGCCGAATTCATGGCTAACGAAGTGCCCGGCGTGGTTGTGCCGGACAAACTGCTAAAGCGGATGAGCAAAGCAAAAACCAAAGAGCAGGGCAGGCTCATCGGCATAGAGATTGCCCGCGAAATGATGGATGAGATGAGCGATCACGTCGCCGGTTTCGCGGTCAGCGCACCGTTCGGCAACGTACGCATCGCACTTGCTGTGCTTGGAAAGATCGACCCGCAGGATATTTGATGCCTGTATCAGGTTCTCCTTCAAAAATTTACGTCAATAAATTTTGTGCCGTCACAGCGATGAGCAACACAGGGGACGAGTATAACATATTCGCCCGGCGAGTATCTGGCTTTCATAGTTTCTTAATTATTCCCCTTGAGTGATCAGAGTGGTTTGCAATCCGAGTTGTTGTGTAATTTATCGCCCTTTCTTACGGCCAATAAGCCAAGAGATAGCATCGCAGATAGCGAGAAAAAGGAAGAAAGCCCAAAATGCTATTGCACCCGATATCCACGCTATCCAAAAAGCTCGTATTGATCCTTCAGGTGAAGCACCAAATAATCCCCGTACAAAAATGACAACTTCCCGAACAATAACTTGGAGAGATCCTAAACCTCCTTCCATTGGTTCAGTTGTAAGATCAAATATGAAGAGACTTGCAAACAAAAGACCAATTGCTATACCGCCGCCAAAGGTAATCATCAACTCTACGGGATCAAACCAGAATTTTACTAGATCAGAAAATGTTTGTTTTTTACTTGATGTTTTTTTTTGGTTTTTTTTCTGAAGAAATTTGTTCATCCCCGTAGCTCTATATCTCCTTTTCCACTCGTTAATCTCGTCAACCGCACCAGATGAGACCAATTCTGGAAATTCAACTTCTGCTTTGTCAAGTGATATCCATGTACTGGTATTAGATGATCTAATTTTAATGTGAACATTTCCATCAAGTTCAGCAATAGCTGTTTTCAATTGTTCAATTGAGAAGGGACCTTGTTTTTTCTCGCCCTTTGCAAATAAAAAGTACTCTAACACTTCAATCCTTGAATTGCCCGTGGACGGACTATCCGGTACTTGATTGCCGTTCTTATTGGAAATACTTCCAATATTATTGTTTAAACTTTCGATATTTTCTTTCATTGCATCCACCTTCCGTTATTTCTATTTTATTACCCGATTTCAACATCACCAATTTTGAACATCATAAGTTACTGAAAAATAAACTGTTAATAATAGCTGAAACCAACGCAAAAAGTCAAAAAAGTACCGGATATTTTCCTTATTTATCCCCAGCAATAGAAATAACAAAGATTAGTGAGGGCCATTTGCGATCAATTTTATTTGTAAGAGACTAATCTGTAAATTCAACATTTATCGGTTGATGAATGATTTCAACATTCTTCAACTCGGGAATTTTTTGACGAATAAACTCAATATGTTTCAGGGAAGAATCCCAAGAGTTTTTTACGCCACCAATGGAACCCAAAAGAAACCCGCCAACGCCTTTTCGTTTGCCTACAGCATCAACATTCATCATGCCAATATAAATATATTCCCCCGCTTTAGCGTCAAATTCACTTGAGGAAACAACCCAGAGATCATTAAATTTTTTCCTTGGACTCAAGGTATAGGGTCCAATCTTTAATGCACTATTAAATCGGTAACGGCCTGGTTTTACTGGTAAAGTAAAAATTTGCCACAACTCATAATTATCTTCATTTTGCTTCGTTTGATATATTTGATATTCCAATCCTGTCATAACATTATCACTTTGTACGGTTGCAAGTCCTTTTTTGAGCCATGGAGAAACGCATAATCTCTTATTATTAACGAAATTACGCGTATGGCCAATGATGATAACAACACACTTTTTTTTAATATTAGGCTGTCCCAAGCCTTTCTGACTATATGGAGAGTATAAATTCCCCCTACTACATCCAGTAAAGCATAACAGGCTAATGAATAGAAAAATTAATCCAGTAAATTTACGAAACATAAGAACTCCTCGAAATATAATCTGACATTTCCCATTTAAACGATTACAAAACATAATACAGTCCTTTCGATACTAATAATCTAATCAAAATCACTTCCGGATTGAATCAAAGAAACTATGCAAGCCAGATACTCAGGGGCGAATATGTTATACTCATCCCCTGTGGTGCTCATCGCTGTGACGGCACAAAATTTATTGACGTAAAATTTTAAAGGAGTATCCGGCATGGAAACTATTTTAGCGATGATCCGGGAAAAAACAAGAGCGTATTTTGCGAATCGGACCGCGGCTCCAAGCGTTCCATGGTATTTTCGAGGGAATAATTAAGGGATTCCGTAATAAATAGCTATGTAGTAGTAATGTTTGTAAAAAAGGGTGCCCCTGATAATTCTATCACATGGGCACCCTTAACAATCAGGTTTATTGGTCTTTACTTTGCTGGTTTTTTAATGAAGGCCGGTTTTTCGGTACTGCCGCCCGTGCCTCTTATGTTTTCAATTTTCGCGGGTTTTCCGCTTTCAA
>DAOWHR010000251.1 GCA_030641315.1 Anaerohalosphaeraceae bacterium
CACCAGAGCACAAACGATACGGCGATGGTGCTTGCTTCCGGGGCGGCGGGTAACCGGGCGATCATGAAGATGGGGGCCGGGTATATCAAATTTGCAAACGCGATGAAGCTTGTTTGTCAGGATCTTGCAAAACAGATGGCTCTCGATGCAGAAGGCGCCACGCGGATGTTCAAGGTTGAGGTAAAAGGTGCAGCTAATAAAGCCGATGCGTTTAAGGCCGCTCGCGCCGTTGCCGATTACGATCTGGTCAAGTGCGCCGTTCATGGGGCCGATCCGAACTGGGGCAGGATCGTCTGTGCGGTTGGATCCTGCGGAGTAAAGCTTAATAAGGACAAATTGTGCTGTAGGATTGGTAATATCACTGTGTTCAGGAACGGTCAGCCAGCCAAATTCGACGCCAAAAAGGTCAGCAAAATTATTTCTGCAAAGGAACATGTGATAAATATTAACCTTGGAATCGGGAAACAATCAGATTTTTGTTACGGATGCGACCTTGGCAGAGAATATGTCACGATAAACGCAGATTATCACACATAAGGCGTATTCTCTTAAGTGCTTATTAGAGAATAGATTATATCGGCTGCTTGTCTTCGTGGACAAAAAGTGGCTCACACCTGTGCAGAATCCTCATAATAAGGCTTGAAAACTTCGGCGGTTGATGTACACTTACAACAATTTTACGCGCTTAATAATGCTGTTAAGCGGATAAGTGTAAAATACGGTCCGGTAAAATCTCCGGTTCGTGTTTGTAAATAGAAGCAGCGTGAGTTTAGTTTTGGTTTAACTTATAATTATTCGAAAGGGAGTAACAAGTGAAAACATTAGGAAAGTCAATCGCGTTTCTGGTGCCGTTTATGGCTGTGTCAGCGACTGCGATGGCAAGTGATGCAGCAGCAGGAGCTGCAGGATCGGCAGATTCAGCGGTCAAATTGATGTGGTGGATAGCTCCGCTGTCATCGCTTTTGGCACTGGGTTTTGCGGTATTCTTCTATAAGAAGATGATGAGCGCATCTGAAGGTACCGAAAAGATGATCGAGATTGCCGGTCACGTTCGTGACGGTGCATATGCCTATCTCTTCAGGCAGTATAAAGTTGTGCTTGTTGTGTTTGGCGTTCTGTTTGCCCTCTTTACGATTCTTTCTTATATGGGAGTTCAGAACCCGTTTGTTCCGGTAGCTTTCCTTACAGGCGGCTTCTTTAGCGGTCTGTGCGGATTTTTGGGCATGAAGACCGCGACAAACGCATCTGCCAGAACCGCACAAGGCGCAAGCGAAAGCCTCAACCGTGGTTTACAGGTTGCCTTCCGCAGTGGTGCTGTTATGGGTCTGGTCGTTGTAGGCTTTGGTCTGCTTGATATTACTATCTGGTACTATGTTCTTGATCAGATAGTTTACACTGAGGCTCATATGCTTACTGGTATAAGGTTCGCAGGTCTCCAGCTTGTTCCAGAAAACATGGACGCACACCATAAGCTCGTTGAAATAACGACGACTATGATCACATTCGGTATGGGTGCTTCGACACAGGCATTGTTTGCTCGTGTTGGCGGTGGTATCTTCACCAAGGCAGCTGACGTTGGCGCTGATCTGGTTGGTAAGATTGAAGCCGGCATTCCCGAAGATGATCCACGTAATCCTGCAACAATCGCTGACAATGTTGGTGACAATGTTGGTGACGTAGCTGGTATGGGTGCTGACCTTTACGAGAGTTACTGCGGTTCGATCCTTGCAACTGCTGCACTTGGTGCCGCTCTTGGCCCGGTTGCATTTAATGCAGTTGGTGCTGGGAACATGACTACTGTAAAGGCAGTTTTGTCTCCGATGATCGTCGCTGGTATCGGTATCATCCTCTCACTGGTTGGTATCTTTATGGTTAAGTGTAAAGAAGGCGCATCTCAAAAGAATCTGCTCAGATCCCTTCTTAAGGGGACTTTGGGCAGTTCGGTTCTGATTCTGGCTGCTGTTGGTATTTTAGCCTGGACTGGAATGATAACCTGGGGCATCTTTGGTTCGGTGGTTTCAGGCTTGCTTGCCGGTGTTGTGATTGGTTTGCTTACTGAATACTATACATCTGACGAGTACGGTCCGACAAAGGGTATCGCGGCACAGACAGAGATGGGTGCCGCAACAACGATCATTGACGGTTTTGGAACCGGCATGTACAGTGCTGGTCTTCCGGTTATCGTAATTGTTATCGGTATTCTAAGTGCTTACGCTTTTGCGGGCGGATTTTCATCGATGCCTATGGGCCTTTACGGTATCGGTTTTGCCGCTGTGGGTATGCTGGCAACTCTTGGTATTACTCTTGCAACAGACGCTTTTGGCCCTATCGCTGACAATGCTGGCGGTAACGCTGAAATGTGCGGACTGGGCAAAGAGGTTCGCGAAAGGACCGATGCTCTTGACAGCCTTGGAAATACAACTGCTGCGACGGGTAAGGGTTTTGCGATCGGTTCAGCGGCACTGACTGCAATGGCGCTTCTGGCTGCTTATCTTGAAGAGGTTCGTATCTGGATCGGCAGACTTGCCGCAGAAAGTGCAGACGGTCTTTACCAGGTTGGTAAGTTTGTGTTCTTTAAGGGCGATGAAGCAACTGCTGAGGTTCAGGCTGCATACGCCGGTGTTGTAGAAACTGCAAACGAAGCAGGTTCAACGGTTCCTACTATGATTGGTACAAGTGTTGCCACAATTCAGAACTTCATTGACGCTTATGATCTGACGATCATGAACCCGAAGGTTATCTGCGGTATGTTTATCGGTGCTATGATGGCGTTCGTTTTCTCTGCGATGACGATGAAGGCTGTAGGTCGTGCGGCTGGCGCGATGGTGAACGAAGTTCGTCGTCAGTTCAGGGAAATCCCCGGCATCCTGGAAGGCACAGGCCAGCCTGATTATGCTGAATGTGTTTCTATCTCGACAGCCGGTGCACAAAGAGAAATGGTACTGCCTTCTACTCTTGCAATTTTAGCTCCTGTTGTGACAGGTTTGCTGCTGGGTGTTGGCGGTGTTCTCGGTCTGCTGCTTGGCGGTTTGACTGCTGGTTTCGTTCTGGCTATCACGCTGAATAATGCTGGCGGTGCATGGGATAACGCCAAGAAGTTCATCGAAAAGGGTGCTCACGGCGGTAAAGGCTCTGATGCACATAAGGCTGCCGTTATAGGTGATACCATCGGCGATCCGTTCAAGGATACTTCCGGTCCGAGTCTTAACATCCTGATCAAGCTGATGACGATGGTTAGTGTTGTGTTCAGTGGTGTGATCGTTAAGTTCGCACCGATGATCTCCGATTTTCTCGGTCTCAGCAATAAGTAGTTTTGATTGACTGACACTGAATAGTGGTGTATTTTACAGGGGTGATCCTTTGGATCACCCCTTTTTATGTTTATGGGTGATAAAGATCGTCCCCGTTTTTGGGTTTTAATAGAATAATCGAGGAAATGTTTGATGGCAAACGAAGTAATGGATAGTAAGGATCTTGCGTTTGAGCTTGGGTATCTTGCCCGGGATCTGAAATGTAAGGATGTCAGAGTAGTCGATCTGCGCGGCAAGAGTCCGGCGACAGAGTTTTTTGTGATCGCGACCAGTACAAGCTCCAGGCAGAGCAAGACGGTTGCTGACGAGATAGAACAGCATGCAAAAGAGGCAGGCCACAGACGATTTGGAAGGGCAGGCTACGAACTGGGCAGATGGATCCTCATCGATTTTGTGACTGTCGTAGTGCATGTGTTCGATGAGGAGTACCGCGACTACTATGAGCTGGAGTCGCTCTGGGGTGATGCTGAAGAAGTGCTGATCAAGTAATGGGACGAACACTATTGCTCCTGAACCCTTTTAGTTAGTTTTTAATGTCCTTTTGATGGGTATAAATCCCTCGCCTTCAGGCGAAACCTTGAGGATTTTCCCCGTTACTGTTACAATGCGGCTATGGAAAATTACAGAACATCGAGTCATAGTCGCCACGATATAAAATACCATTTTGTTTGGATAACCAAGTACCGCAAGCCGATCTTGACAGAATCGGTTGGTTATCGCTTGCGTGAACTGATTCGCGAGATTTGCAGGACTAACGAAATCGAAATCCTGCAAGGCCACGTTTCCAGCGACCATGTTCACTTGTTACTGTCTTGTCCGCCGAACTTGTCGGCCAGCAAGATCATGCAGTATCTCAAGGGCAAGACGTCGCGGAAGCTTATGATGGAGTTTCCGCATATTGGCAAACAGTTTTGGGGCCGCCATCTTTGGGCTCGTGGCTATTTTGTCGCAACAAGCGGCAATGTTACCGACGAGGTGATTATGGAGGATATCAAACTCCAGGACCATCCGGAACCAAGCGACGGCGGCGATAACTTTAAGGTTTCAAGCGGTGGGCGATGACTTCAGTCGAAGCCCACCAAGACCTCAAAGCTACCGGCTTCAGCCGGTAGTAGTTGACTTTGTTTTGAGGAATACTATAGACGGGAAAATAAGGATTGATAATGTTGTGCGAACGCTTAAATGGAAAATGTCAGATAAGGTGTTTAATTGTAGCTTTTTTGTGCTGGATATCAATAGGAGTTTGGCTTTCATGGGATTGCTTGTTGGGTTTGTTTTATCCAGATAAGTATACATTTCATGATCTTTCAGTTTATCTAGCATTTGCGTACTTATTGGTCCCCTTGATACCAGCAACTTTCATTGCAACTCTTTTAGCATTTCTATTCAGAATGTCATGGTTGTACAGAGGGATATTTTCTGGAGTAGTTTGTTCCGGCATTGTGATTCTGTTTTTTGTGTCAACTCAACAAACTGGTATTATTTTTCCAACAGTACTATTTTTCGCAGGTTTTTTAATAGGCGTATCTGCAAAAGTTACGAAACGGGATTAAATAACTAAACTAAAAGGTTTCAGGAGTTTTTTTAACTGTGCAAATGGAAACATCAGTTTTTAGGGATTTTGTTTGCCGACAATAATAACACATTCTTTTACGGGTTTGATGGGCGGGTCAATAGTCTTTGGGCGAAAAATGCCGGTTCGATTCTGGCTGTTGTCTGTAGTGTGTTCCGTCTTGCCTGATTTGGATGTCATCGCGTTTTCAATTGGTATTCCATACGGCCATTTTTTTGGGCACAGAGGTTTTTTTCATTCTCCTTTTTTTGCGGCATGTTGTTCCTTCATACTCCTTTGTCTGTTCATGTGGGAGATAAAACTGTTTTCAAAGCAATGGTGGAAATATTGGATTTATTTTTTCATATTGACCGCCAGCCACGGCATTCTTGACGCGTTTACTAATGGTGGACTTGGAATAGCACTGCTTTCACCGTTTTCCAATACACGCTATTTTTTCCCCTGGACCCCGATCGAAGTGTCTGCCATCGGGGGTCTGCCGGTTCTGTTTACCCAACGAGGTATGATGGTGCTTTGGAGCGAATTTTGTCTGATATGGATACCGTTATTAATTATTCTTTCACTGAAAGTTGCAGCCAGGCATTTTTGCAAAAAATATTTTTTTAGGAAATGTTAGAATAATTAACCCGAAAAGAGTAATCTTGATAGTTCAAGTAGAATTTGATAACAATATCAGCATCGCAAGGGTCTATTAATGTTTCGTAAACTCTTAAATGGGAAATCTCAGACAACAATTATTATATTTATCGTCCTGCTCGTTCTGGGAGTATTCTCAATTCTTCAGTGGTTGCTTGTGCAAACGTCATACGTGGTCATCGTAAAAAATGAAAGTTTACAACCAATAGAATCACTTGAAGTTTATGGTGGTGGAGCACAATTTGTTTTCGTCAAAATAGCTGCTGGAGAAACACAGAAAAAAAGACTTTTTTTCAAACATGACGGCGATCTTAGATATAAAGCAATTATTGATGGCAAACAGACTGAGGGAACCATCGAAGGATATGTTACAGGCAGTTTTAATGGATCAAAAACAATTCAAATTGACCAGGACGGCATAATAACGCTTAAATAAATCCTACCAATCAGTATCCATCCATAACATTCTTCCACAAGAGAAAAAGCTTGTTTAAATGTGGTGATGACGGTTTAATATCCTTACGTTAGTCAAACTGAATGCTTAAGTGTTGGTTTGCGATATTTTTAACTATTGATTTTTATGGATAGGTTTTTATGAAGCGGATTGTTGATATACTGGAAGAACGTGTTGGAGCTGCTTTGTGTAAGGTTGCCAGCCTTGAGGATTGTGCGGCTATGGTTCGCGCGAGTGCTGATGGTAAGTTTGGTGATTATCAGGCTAACGGTGTTATGGCGCTTGCAAAACGTTTAAAGAGGAATCCGCGTGAACTGGCGGGCGAAGTTGTTGCTGCTTTGGAAGTCGATGATGTTAGCGAGAGTCCTGAGATAGCTGGGCCGGGGTTTATTAATTTCAGGTTGAAAAATGATTATCTCGCGGCACGTCTGATGGAGATCGCAGGCGATGAGTCTGGCAGGCTGGCTATTGATAAGACTGAAAAACCGCAGCGGGTTGTAGTTGATCTTTCGGCGCCGAACATCGCAAAGCAGATGCATGTTGGCCATCTTAGAAGTACGATCATCGGTGACTGCATAGCTCGTTTGCTGGACTTTGAAGGGCATAATGTTATTCGGCAAAATCATATCGGTGATTGGGGAACGCAGTTTGGAATGCTGGTTCAGCTTATTTATGAAATGTATCCAATGTTACAGGAGGAAGGCGATGATGTTTTTGTAAATCCCCTTACTTATATAAATGGAATGGAGATTTCTGATTTAGAAGGATTTTATAGAGAAGCTAAAAAAAGATTTGATCAGGATGAGGAGTTTAATTTAAAAGCCAGAGAGAGGGTTGTAGAGTTGCATGGTTTTGATCGGACCATAAGCACTTCAATTAATATGCAACAAAATCGAAGCGCATGGAAAACATACCAGATATGGAAGCATATTGTCGATGAATCGCGTAAACACTATCAGCCACTATATGACGAACTTGCTGTCGATCTTCACAAGGATAACGAGCGGGGTGAAAGTTTTTATGCTGAGATGCTTGGCGGCGTGGTTGACGAGTTAAAAGACAAAGGCGTTGCTTCGGAGTCCGACGGAGCGATGTGCGTATTTCCGGATGGATTTAAAAACAAGGATGGCGATCCGCTTCCATTTATCGTGCAAAAGTCGGATGGCGCTTTTTTGTATGCGACGACTGATATGGCTGCACTGAAATACAGATTGAAAGAGCTGAACGCTGACAAGGTGATCTATGTTACGGACGCAAGACAGAAGCTGCACTTTGAGATGCTGTTCGCAAGTGCCAGACTGGCTGGGTGGGTTGGCGAGGCTAACGAGCTTGTGCATGTATGGTTCGGGACAATGCTTGGAAGTGACGGTAAGCCGTTTAAGACGAGATCAGGGCAGACGGTCAAGCTTGGTGATCTGCTGGTTGAG